>JBIKWS010000244.1:0-5945 GCA_044356195.1 Cyanophyceae cyanobacterium | reverse complement strand
CTGGAAAGCCACCGTCCGATCCCGGTACCCGTCGGTTCCGCAGCTTTCCACCACGAACCTGGCCGTGATGCTCCCCTCGAGCCCCACCAACTCCCAGGCCACGAACGTCGTCCTCCTCGATGTCCGTTCCCGCAAGGAGTTCGACTTCTCCCACATCCCCGGAGCCCGCCACATCGACCCTGACGCCAAGCCGGCGGAAGTCGATCGCGCCCTCGGCGACCACGCGGGCCCCGTGGTGGTGTACTGCGCGGTTGGCTGGCGTTCGTCCGGCCTTGCCCAACGCCTGATCGAAGCCGGCCGTACGAACGTCCAGAACCTCGAAGGCTCGATCTTCGCCTGGGCCAATGAAGGGCGGCCGCTCGAATCCAAGGGAAAGCCCACGGACAAGGTGCACCCGTACAGCCGGACCTTCGGCCGACTCCTCAACCCGGAACGTCGCGGGAAACCCTGATCAGCGCGTCATCACGCCGTCTGCTCCCACCGTCACCTCCCGCACGTCACCGCTCAGGTCCGCCGTTGTCAACCGCCCCCCCGGCCATCGCATCTCGATGCCCGTAGGCCGCTCCGGCAGTGCCAGAACGACCACTGGTGAATCCTGCGATGCATAGCCACCGCCGCCGGCGAGCACGCGGAGCGGACCCCATCGATTTCCAAACTTCAGCCGGATGCTTCCGCCCCATCCGGCGGGGTTGCCGGCCGGACCGGCCACGCGGACCCTCAATCCGGGCTGTGCGCCCCGGTTGCGCAACAATACCGTGCCGGCCGCATTCTGGCTGACCACGAGATCCGGCCGGCCATCGGCGTCGAAATCACCGGTTGCTGCACCGCGCTGTTCCCCGTAGATGCGGATGCCGGAGCGTGAACCGTCCATCGGCTGGAATCCGCCCTGGCCATCACCCCGCAGGAGCAAGCCGCGTCCCGCATCCTGCCGGGTCTCGTCGGACCGCACGGTGAAGCAGTTCTGCGCGAGGAAGACGTCCTCCTTCCCGTCCCCATCGAAATCCGTCACCACGATCCCCGCCACCGGCGAACGTTGGGCAATGCCCGGAAGCGCCATCGGCTCCATCCGATCCCCGCGGTTCATGAGCACCAGACTGTCCAAGGTTTCCACCGTGTGACGATGCATCCGTTTCCCCACCCATTCGCGGAGGTCAGCACCGGCGAACACCCGATGCGAGGTCGCCCGGGCGGCGAACTCGGGAATGGCGGCAATGACCGCATCCCGGTCGCGCCACGACCTCAGTCCGCCCTTCGCATCCTCGCGCACCTCCAACCACTCCAGCAGTCCGTTCCCGTCCAGATCCCCGTACAGCAGCGTCGGCCGACCGCCGCCCCAGATCTCCCATTCCGAGTTCCGCCCCCAATTGCCCACGACCAGATCGGGGCGCCCGTCCCCATCAAAATCACCTGCGCTGACGCTCCGCCACCACCCGGTGACCTTTGGCACCGAGATCGCCGAAGCCGTTCCTCGGCGTCCATCGGTCACCGCCACCCGACCCCACTCCGAAACCGTGACCAACTCGGGATACCCATCCCCATCGAGGTCGACCCACGTGGCCGCGTGTGTTCCCGGGAGTCCGACGCCGCCCATCGCCATGGAGCGCACCCGCTGGGGCGCTCCTTCCCCAACCTGCCAAAGCACGCCACCACGCGAACCGCCCACGAACAACTCCATCCGGCCATCGCCGTCCGCGTCTGCAGCCGCCATGGCGATGCCGCCATCGCCCGGAGCCACCCCGTTCGTCACCCCAACCTCAATCCAGCCCTCGGCAGCGACTCCGGCCTTCCGCTGGGCAAGGACCATCGGCCCCGTGTCGCGAGCCGGTTCGTGATTCACCAGAGCCGCCAGCACCGTCGACGGCCCCCGCGGCATGGGCATCACCAGCACGCTCAGGGCATCGGAGGGCAACGGGCCTGCGCCCCATCCATCGCCCGCACGAAAGCCCCCCTTGCCATCGCCCAGGCGCACCGTCACCGCCCCCGGGCGTCCGGCTCCAAGCACCACATCGTCGTTCCCGTCCGCATCGACGTCCGCCACGGCAACACCGGGTCCCAGTTGGCTCAGACGTCGCGGGAGGAGCGGTTGCTCCGCGAAATCATCGAAAGGCTCCTCCACGTGCGCGTGGCCCAATCGTTCGGAGGCATCCTCAAACCACGCAACCACTGGCGAATCGGTCCGGGCCGGCGCATCCACCGAAGCCACGATGGCCTCATCAATCTCGTATCGATGGTTCGCCTTCACCCCCTCGATCACCGTGCGTCGCCCGTTCCGCCACGTGACTTCCAGCGTCATCGGTTCCTTGCCGGCAGCGAACACCCGCATCGGATCGCTCGACGAAAGATACTGCCCTCCCGCGAGGATCTCCTGCCGTTGTTCGACAGGACCACCACGCAACACAAGCTTTGCCCCGATGGCCTGGACGTTTCCTCCACGCCCCCGCAACCGCACCGCCACCCGGTCCGCACCGCCACGGTTCAGGTAGATCAGCGGTGGACCATCGATGCAGTTCAGCAGCACGTCGAGATCGCCGTCATCGTCGAGATCCGCCGTGATCATCCCATAACCCGGCCGCCGGGAATGGAATCCCCATTTTGTGGCCACGTCCTCGAAGGTCAGATCGCGGCGGTTCCGGAAGGCGCACTTGGGCGAAGTGATCGGAGGATACTCGGAAAGCAATCCCTGCGAACGCATGTTGAGCCGTTGGCCATTCTTGATGTTCTTCACGATGTCCTGATCGTGCACGTCGTGGAGAAGTCCGTTCGAGATCAGCAGGTCTTCCCACCCATCCAGATCCACATCGAGGAACAGCGGACACCAACTCCAATCCGAGGCCGCCACCCCGGCGAAGCACGCAATCTCCTCCCAGGTATTGTCGCCGCGATTCCGGAAGAAGCCATTGCGCGGCGTATCCTCGCGGTCCAGTCCCAGCCCCGGAATCCGCGTCCGGTCATCCAGCACCGGAAAGCTGCGGAGATGCTTTTCCGGATCCCGGTTCAGCATCTCCAGCGTCAGGTAATCCAGATGCCCATCCCGATCCACGTCCGCGAAATCCACTCCCATGCTCGCGTAACTCATGTTGCGCAGCGCGAAGCGCGGAGCCGCCTGGAACTTGCCCTTGCCGTCCCCCAACCACATCCGGTCCGGCGTCTGGAAATCATTGCACAGGTAGATGTCCGGCGTCCCGTCCCCGTTGATGTCGCGGATCTGCACCGCCAATCCGAAATCCGGCGGCACCTCCTTCACCGGAAGGCCGTTCTCGTCCCGGAACGTCGTCGCCCAATCCACCGGCGTGAACCGACCCTTCCCGTCATTCCAGAACATCGCGTCCGGCTCACCCAGCTCCATGTACCGCCCGTTGACGATCTTCACCCGCTTCGCCCACCGCCCGGTCACCGTAGGCACCCCGTTCACCAAACGCTCCGAGATCTGCGCGCCATCCCGCAACGGGGCCAGCGTCCCGAAATTGCAGAAGTACAGGTCGAGGTCCCCGTCCCCATCCAGGTCCGACAACGCCATCGACGTCCCCCCGGTCTTCGAGGTGATCCCGGACGCCTCGGTGACATCCACGAAGCGCCCCCGGCCATCGCCGAAGAGCAACCCGTGAGGACCGCCAAAACTCGAAAGCACCAGGTCCAGATGCCCGTCGCCGTTGACATCACCGAACAGCGAACCGGTGACGGTCAGGTTCGTCAGCGCCACGCCCGCCGAGGCCGTGATGTTCGTGAACTGGCCACCTCCGAGATTCCGGTAGAGCGCACTCGGGCCATCGCGGTGGACAAAGAAGAGGTCCACCCGACCGTCCTCGTCGACATCACCCGCCGAGAGCCCCACGCCATTCATGAGGTTCTGCGCCGCGGACAACCGGGAGAAGCGCAGCGAATTGGTGAAGTCGATCCCCAACACGGGGCCCGGCGTCAGCTCGAATCCTGCCGCACCCGGCTTCACCGTGAGGGGCGCAACTTTCACCCCAGGAATATCCGCGGCATCCAATCCTTGCTGGCTTGTTCCAATCGCCAGCAAGATTGCACGAAGCAAGGAGCGCATGAAGTGCGTCGATTTCGACACGTGGATATTGCGGAAACGTAATTATTCCAATCCCCGGGTCGAGCCCGTTTTCAAAAATCCACGCATCCGACGGCCGGGTGCCCTCACCCGGCGGGAGATTCCAAGTTCCCAGATCGCGATCAGGATCGAACCCCATCACCCACTTCGTTTTCGATTCCGATGGCGATACCGATCCCGATACCGACGCGTGCGCCAAGGGCAGCCGCACTCAGATCGGCAACCACTCCTCAGGCACCCGACCACTCAGCGCCGCCACCAAGGCATCGACCAATTCCGGATCGCCGGCCTCCCACTCGTCGGGCACGTGGAGGCATTCGACCTCCCGTCCCGCCAGTGCTTCCCCAAAACGGTCCCTCAGATAGGCCGCATGCTTCCGTTCCATCACGAAGATCCGGTCCGCCCAGCCAAGGAGGCCCTCGGTGACCCGGATGCGGGCCCCCGGCTCCGTGCCGGCCGATCGCGCCTCGACATCCGGGCGTCCTTCAAACAGCGCCGCCGCCGTGGGACTGCGCCACTGATTCCGACTGCAGATGAACAGCAGCTTCATGAACGCTTCCTCACACCGCCTCGATCTCGCCGGTCCACAACCGATCCCCGTTCTTGTTCCAATGCGTCACCCGACATGCCCGGGTCTTCGGGTCCACATCGACCGTTCCGAAATACTGATCCGCCGTCCACGGACCGCTGGTCGGCGCGCCCGGCTGACGACACGAGAACTTCAGCTCGGGTCCGAACGTCATGTCGAAGGGCGTGGGTCCGAACGTTCCGGAATTCAGCGGCCCACTCACGAATTCCCAGAACGGATCGAACTCGGTGAAGCTTGCGCGCGACGGGTGGTAATGGTGCGAGGCGCAATAATGAACATCCGCGGTCAGCCACACCACGTTGCGCACGCCCGCCTCCTTCAACCGCTTCAGGAGCCATGCCATCTCCAGTTCCCGCCCCAGCGCCGGGCCATCACCATTGGCTCCGTTGTCGAAGCCCAGCGTATCCCGCACCAGCAAGCCGATCGGCATGTCGCAGCACACGAACTTCCACACGGCACGGCTCGCCACCAAGGACTCCGCCAGCCACGCGACCTGCGTCCCCCCCATCAGATCGGTGTCCTTGCCCGCGACCGATTGCCTGTTTGGCGAATTCGGTCCCCGGTAACTCCGGAGATCGAGGAAGAACAGATCGCACAAGGGCCCACGCGAGATCTTCCGATAAATGCGCCGATCGGGGTGATCCGCGATCGGGTGGTACTCGAAGAAGGCCTGCTTTGACCTGGTTGCCAGCAGATCGACGTTGCGCTCCGTGTACCATCCGCCGGGCGGCAGCTGCTGTCCCGGCCACCAGTTGTTCAACACCTCATGGTCGTCCCACTGCACCATCATGGGAACCTCGGCCAGCAGTCCGCGGACATTGCGGTCAAGGTAGGAATACCGGTAGTTGCCGCGGAACTCCGCCAACGTCTCCGCAACCTTGGATTTCTCCTCCGTGACCAGGTTCTTCCACACGGTTCCATCCGCCAGCGGAACCTGCGCCTTGAGCGGATTGTCCCCATAGATCATGTCCCCACTGTGCACGAAGAACTGCGGCTCCTTTTGCCGGATCGCCTCATAGGTCCTCATGCCGCCCCGCGACTCATCGATCCCCCATCCCTGGCCGCAGGTGTCGCCCGACCACGCAAACCTCACCGGCTCGGCCTCGGTTCCCGGCACCCACAACGAGCCCACGGTTGCATCGCCAGCCGCGCCTTGCTTGTCCTCGAACCGGACCCTGTAAACGACCTTCCGTCCCGAGGGCAGCCCTTCCAACCGGAGCTTCGCGGTGAAGTCCGCTGCCGCCCCTGTCACCGGCCCCGTGATCCTACGCACCTCGCGGAAAGCTTCCGACG
>JBIKWS010000243.1:0-5969 GCA_044356195.1 Cyanophyceae cyanobacterium | reverse complement strand
TTGCGGGCTGGCATCCAGTCCGATGCAAGTTGGCTGTCTCCGAGAATTTCCAGGGCGCGCAAGGAAGCTACCACCGGCTCGATGTTCCTTTCCCGCATCCCGGCAAGCGCATGGACCCGCAGCACGAGACAAAGCGCAGCCAGGGAATCCCTGCGGTTCGCGGGGCTTGTGAAGTCGGCACAACCGGGGTGCGCGTGGATCCGTTCATCCATCAGGCCCAGAATCTGATCCATTTTGGGCCGACACCCGTCCACCGCGATCTTGAGAGCCGCCCACGTGTTGGAGCTGCGGTTCCCCTTGGAGATCCACCAGTCGATCTCCGACATGGGAAGGGCTTGCCCGGGTCCAACCTGAACCAGGACCGGAGGGATCTCCGTCCTCAACGACTCGAGGGAATGGGCAATCCACGCTGCTTGCAGGAATCGCGAATCCGGTGGCGGCGGTCGCCGAGGACCCCACCGCTGCACATCGGGCGTCAGTCGGATTCCCTGATCCGCAACGAGTCGCTCCAGCTTCCGCCGTCCCCGAATGTGCTCCGCAAGCAGCCATCCAACGGCGAGAACCGCAAGCACGAGGGACCAGCGGAACACATGGAACCACGGCCCACTCGGACGGGTCGGAGAAACCACGGCCGCGGCGATCGTGGATCCGCCCCACCCACCGCCCGCGCCGGTCCCTGCTGGGCTCACTGACATCACACGCACAGACAGTCACCCACCACCCACCCTCACGCACCAAAGCAATGGGGTCGCGTCTATATATTTTACATTTTGTCCCGCACGATCCGGGCAGCCCACCGGTGCCCGGGGCAAAAGGGTAAATGTATAATTTATAGACGCGACCCCATTGGCTTTCCCCCTGGGGATTCCGATGGCACCACCGCAGCCACCGACGGAATTCGTGTTGCCGGAAGGGATCCGCCGGATGCAGGAGCTTCAGCGTTCACCAACCCCTCGGCGTTGATCCCGCCACTTCCCGGATCTGGACAAAGAATTCCCGGATGATCCGACGCCTGGGCTCCCCTTCACATCACGCCTGCTTTGCCTGATCGAGCCGACCAGCCGCGTAAGCCTCGAAGACGCGGCGGATCTCGTCACGCACGCGACGGAACACGGCGAGCTTTTCCGCATCGGTGCCAGTCGCATGGGCGGGATCCTCGAAGGGCCAGTGATGACGGTTCACCTGACCGGGAAAGATCGGATAGGGGCGAACCGTGGTCTTTCCTTGTCCGACTGGCGGACGCTGCCCCGCCTCGACCTCGACGGGCCGGCGGGTCCAGACTCTGGGCCGCACATGAGCGCTGTCTTCATCCACCGCCTGCGGGTCACGTATGCCGATTGCACCCTGGGCAACCACGTCTATTACGCGCGTTATCTCGACTTCCTGGAGGCCGCGCGCGGCGAACTGTTCCGGCAGCTGGGCCGGACGTTCCTGCAGTGGCAGGAAGCCGGGGTGATCTTTCCCGTCCTCGAGGTGCAGATGCGCTACCGCGGTGCGGCGCGCTATGACGACGAGGTCGTGATCGAACTCTGGCCCACCCTGATGGAACGCGTCCGCCTGAACTTCGCCTACCGCATCACCAACCCCGGCGACCGACTGCTCCTCGAGGCCGAGACGAACCACGTCTGCACCAACCTCACCGACAAGCCCCAACGCCTCCCGCAGGAACTGGTCGCCTCGCTGACCCCGTATCTCCGGGGTTGAAGGGGGGACAAAGTTCGAATTTTGAATCCCGCAGCGCCGGGTGAGGGCACCCGGCCTTCAGGGGAAGTTGCCAGACGCCAGTTTCCAGATCCCAGAACTCACCCACAGCCTCGTGACCTCGGCTGCTACGCCCGGGGCGATGCCGGGTGAGTGCACCCGGCCTTCAGCAGGCTTCAAACTTGAATCTTCCAACTTCCAACTTCCCCCCGGTTGACCCCGGAAGTCCGGGATGGTGGGGTAGGCCGATGGCAAATGAGGAATTGCAGATCGAAGTCCTGAAGTCCGGAACGGGAGCGTCCCCCAAGAAGGGATCCACCGTGACCGTTCACTACACCGGCACCCTGACGGACGGCACCAAGTTCGACAGCTCGGTGGATCGGGACGAACCGTTCGAGTTCACCCTGGGCATCGGCCAGGTGATCGCCGGATGGGACCAGGGTGTGGCGAAGATGAAGGTCGGCGACAAGGTGAAGCTGACGATCCCCTACAACCTCGCCTATGGCGAACGCGGCTATCCCGGCGTGATCCCGCCGCGGGCCACGCTCATCTTCGAGGTCGAATTGCTCGGGATCCGCTGAACCGTTCCCACGCAGCCCGCGACAGCGTCCAGCCCACGCTCCGGATGAAGCCACGATTGCTCCTCATCGGTCTGGTGCTCGTGGTGGTGTCATGTGCTTCGCGCCCGACACCACAGGTCACGCCGGCGGGGCCTCCCAATGTGGATCCCGTCGGACTCCGTCCCCTGCGTGCGGAGCGCGGTGACCTGCACCTGGTTCCCTCCGAAGCTGACCGGGTGACCCATCCGGTCGCGCAACGCTTCATCGAAGGCCGCGAGGCCTACTGGAATCGGGACACGCCGGCGGCGGTATCCGCCTTCGAGAAGGTTCTCGAAGGCGACTGGCCGAAGCTGACGCCGAACCAGCGCAAGATGCTCCTGCTGCAGTCGCTCGAAGAATCGGGGAACTGGAACGAGGCCGCGACGTGGTATCCACGTCTCGGGTTGGAGGAGTCGCACTCGGCACGGCTTCGCTATGCGCGGACGATGGCGGGGTTTCCCGCACGTTCCCTCGAGTTCGTTGCAGACGCGCCACCCATTCCCTTCACGCTCCAACGCGATCAACTGGTGATCATCGAAGCGCGGATGGAGGGGCGACCGGTGCGCCTGATGGTGGATACGGGATTCTCGCTCACCTTCGTGACGGCCGATTTCGCGCGGGCGGCTGGGCTGACCATGACGGACGAGATCATCCGGATGTCCGATTCCAACGACGCCGACAGCGAGGGTCGACTCGCGCGCCTGAGCACCCTCGAGTTGGGTGGGCTGACGGTTCGAAATCTTCCCGTGGTGAGTTCCCCGCCGCGCCTGCTGCGGAAGTTGGCGGGCCCCATCGACGGGGTCCTCGGCTGGGACGTGTTGCGCGACCTCGTTGTCACTTGGGATTTTCCGGCGCGCCGGATGCACCTCCGAGCTTCGGATGGCGCTGGGACGGGAGCGGCGACCGCGGCTGCTGAACCAAACCTTTCTGGACGCCAGATGCCGGTGATTGCCGTGACCAGCGCGTCAGGACAACCGCTCGACCTGTTCCTCGACACGGGGTTCGCGTCCCGAACCTTCGGGCTCGAATTGAACAGGAACGCAGACATCCTCGCATCGAAGGTGGACCTGTCGAAGTTCCACTTCGCGTGGTCCCCCGGGATCACCTTTGGAATGCATTCCTTCCGCGTGCGTTGGCCGCGCCGTGCGCGCCCCTTCCACTTTCATTTCGCAGGGCACCTTTTCGAAGTACCGCAGGCCACGCTCACGCGGGAGATCCGGATTCATGAACGCCTCGCGACCGTCGACGGCGTGGTGGGCAATGCGCCGTTCCTTTCCGGCCGCCTGACCCTCGATGGCCCGCACCGCCGCGCGACCTTCGAACGTTGAGGGCATCCCTGCGCTGCCTTGGGGCCGGGGTGGCGACGTCCTCGTCGCCCTCTTCCAAAGCCCCTCCCCACGGCGATGAGGACATCGCCGCTCCGTTCCGAGGCCGGGGCTGCGACATCCTCGTCGCCTTTCCGGAAACATTCCCAAAGGCGATGAAGACATCGCCGCCCCGACCAGACGGATGGGGAACTCAGGCGGTGCTCACCGGAACCGGAAGAACTTCGTTCCCTCGCCCGTGGGGATTTCGACCTGCCGTTGCCCTTCAACCGTGGACACGGAAGCTTCCAGCGGCGTCCACCCTGACGCGTCGAGCGTGTCGGAGACCTCCACCGAGCCCACGGCACCCTCAGGCCATCGCAACCGGATCCGCCCTTCGACGAATGCCGCATCCAACCGAATCTCGGCGGGGGCGTCTGGCCCGAGTAGAAGCACGGCGGAATTGCCCGCGCCAGCCAGGTCCACGCTGACCAGCAGTTTGTCGAAGGTCCCCGGCCGCCAGTAGGCAGTGTTGATGCGCTGGACCGTCGCCAGGCGCGGACCTTCCTGCGTCTGGATGTTGAATGTGTCGCCCGAGCTCAGCATGACCTCGTACCGGTTCGGCAGACCCGGCGTGACGACGTACAGGATGTCGCGTCGGGTGCCGTCGAGGAACTCTACGTCGGCCGCGAAGGCCACCCGTCCATCGGGGGCGGCCGAAACCACCGGAAGGCGGAACGACACGATGCGATCGACGTTTGCGGGCACTGGCAACGGATCGAACTGACGGGCGAGAAGGCGGACGCTGAACTCGCTGGCGTGAAGGAGAGCCTGGGTTTCGAAGGGCTGGGTTCCGCCGCGGACGGATCCAATGAAGGCGATGCTCGACCGGTCGGGGGCGTCCTGGGCTCCGACGGACAGGTTCACCACACGCGTTCCGGGAGCGGTGCCATCCACGATCTCCTCGGAGAACGCCATCAGACGCGGAACGGTGCCATCGTGCATCAGGAGCGCAGACCGGTTGGCCAGGTCTCCGGCGGTTGGCGCGTAGAGCGCGTTGGCGAGGATTCCGGCTCCATGGGAAACCAGTTGGAGGGAAGTCAACCGGGACACCGGGGTCGCTGCCGAGGGCATCCCGCCGCGTGCGGCAGGCGCCGCCATGCCGGGCTCCAGCAACGGTGTCCAACTCCCCAGACTCCCGCGTTGCACGCCGATGCCATCGGGGCCGCCCACTTCCCACAGCAACTCTCCGGCAGGGTCCACGCCCATCACCCGGAGGAAGGAATAGGCACCACCGGCAAGACTTGGCAGGCCCATGCCCGCGCTGGCGGCGATCATCTGCACCACACCACGTCGTTGGGAGGCCACCGGGGCGAGATCGGAACGCGCGATCCAGACCACGGAGCCAGAGCGCCCGTCGGGCCCCGAGTAGGAGCCATTGACGAAAAACTGGACCACACCGCCGCCGGGCTTGAGGAAGGTGGTCTCGGCATCCAAACCCGCCGCCGAGGGACGCTCGCGAACAATCACGCCCTCGATATCCGGACGGACGAAGCGCACGGCACCGTCGATGTGTTCTTCGAGATCGTTGACGATGAACTGCGTGGGCGACAACCCCGGCGGACCGGCGAGCCAATCCACCCAGTACGCCCGGCTCTCCGGGACCTCGGGTAGCCGCGTAACCACCGAGCTCTGCCAGGCCCAGTAATCGGGCGGTGGCACGTAGCCGCGATACCGCGGTTGGATGATTGGCACGGACATGGCAATGACCGGACCGCCCACGGGCATCGAAAAATAGGGAACGCTGTCGCCGTCCGCATACAACTCACGGGTGATACCGGGTCCATTTGAAACCCAGGTGGCGTTGCGATCGATGGCCCCTGGCGATCCGGGCTTGTACCGGCCCGACATCAGGATCCGGCCGGCCCGATCCCAGATTCCGCCGCTCACCGTGGCGACCCGAAAGGTCTCGGCGTCACCCGGGGTTTGATCGGTGGCCAGGATCACCTGGACGGAAGCAGCCTCGGCGGAAGCGAGGGTCAGCAAGCCCAGCAGGCCGCGGAACACAGCGTGGAGACGAAGGGTTCTCATGGATGGCAGGAGCCCATCCAACGGCTACTTCGCTGGAATGGGACCCTGCGGTCCACCCTACGCCGGCGCGGAGGAGTTGGGAAGGAGTCCCCAGTTCTGAAATCTGGAAACCCCCTCAGTACACGCCTTCGACGATGTTCTTCTCCATCGCTCCGAAGGGGCGGACGTCGCCGACGCCGTCCCAGGCATAGGGCGGACGCGGGGCGCGGCGGATGGCTTCGTCGCGTTCGAGGAAGCGCGGCATGAAGAACTCCTTCGTCAGCGTGGTGAGTTC
>JBIKWS010000242.1:0-5972 GCA_044356195.1 Cyanophyceae cyanobacterium | reverse complement strand
CGGCGATGTAGACATCCACCGGAACGATGTTGTCCACGCCCTGAAGCACAGCGTAGGAGCGATACATGCCGCCGGTCGACGCACAGGCTCCCATGGCGATCACCCACTTCGGCTCCGCCATCTGTTCGTAGATGCGGCGGACGGCCAGAGCCATCTTGTAGGTCACGGTGCCAGCCACAATCATGACGTCCGACTGGCGGGGCGAGAACCGCATGACCTCGGATCCAAAACGGCTGATGTCGAAGCGACTGGCGCCGGCTGCCATCAATTCGATGGCGCAGCAGGCAAGGCCCATCGGCATGGGCCACAAGGAATTCTTGCGGAACCAGTTCAGGGCCGCGTCGAGCTGTGTGTGCACGACTTCGCCCTCGATTTTCGAGTTGTACCCGTACTCGGTGGTCTGCAGGCGGGCAGAAGTCGTCAGCGCGGTGGTCTCCATAGGGAAAGTGGCCCGACCCATCGGGCGGCGGACCGCGGCAAACTATGGTTGGCCCTCCGGGGCTGCAAGCGGCTTTTGTGAATTCTTTCACAAAGTCCCCACACCTCCCGGCAAACACCCCATTTTCAGCTTCATTTCCGACAAAATCCGTTCTCGGAATCCACCATCGCAGCGTGTTCAATCGTCCCTGAAAAGGAACCTGCTTCCATGTTCGCTTCCACCCTACCCCATCCCCAGGGGGCGACTCGGAGGATGTGTCGCGCCTTCATTGGCACGGCCTGTCTTGCGGTCGCCGTTGCTGCGGCCGATCCGGATGCCACCGACCTGACCCAACTCAGCCTCGAGGACCTCCTCGAAGTGAAGGTCGAGAGCGTCACCGCCGCATCCAAACGGACCCAGCTCACCACCGACGCCCCAGCCTCGGTGACCGTGGTCGACCGCGAGCAGATCCGGCGTCTTGGTTACCAGACCCTCGCCGATATCCTCCGCGGTGTCCGTGGATTCTACGTTTCCTACGACCGCAACTACGCCTACCTCGGCACCCGTGGTTTTGGCCGGCCAGGAGACTACAATTCGCGGCTGCTGTTCCTCGTGAACGGCCAACGCGTCAACGACGGCCTCACCGAAGGCTCGCTCATCGAAAGCGGTGCCATCGTCGATGTGGACCTCATCGAGCGCGTCGAGGTCGTCCGGGGACCTGGATCCGCCATGTATGGCAGCAGCGCGTTCTTCGGCGTGATCAACATCATCACCCGGGATCCCAAGACCTTCCGCGCCGGCGAGGCCTCCTTCGAGGGGGGCAGTCCGGACTATTACAAGGGGCGCTTCTCCCTCGGTCACCACTTCGACAACGAGGTTGAATTCCTCGCTTCCGGCACGTTGATGAGCCGCGCCGGCTGGGACTCCCTGTATTTCCCCGAGTTCGACACCCCGCCGGGTTCGGACGGGCGCGCCATTGGCAGTGACCGGGAGGAGTCCCAGAGCGCGTTCGGGCGCCTCGCTTGGAAGGCCATCAGCCTGGAGATCGGGTACGCCAACCGCCTCAAGCAACTGCCGACGGCGCCTTACGGCACGATCTTCGGGGATCACCGGGCTGAAACGACCGACATGCTCGCGTACGGCCGGCTCCGGCTCGAACACCAGTTCGAGAACGAGGTCGAACTTGTGGCCAGCGTCGCCCTCAACCAGAACGACTACGATGGCCGCTACCCCTACGACGACGCGGCACCCATGTACCCGGGCGTTCCGTTCCTCCAATACGACGATTATCGTTCGCGCTGGATCGGCGAGGAAATCCTCCTGCGCCGGGGATTCTGGGAACGGTTGACGCTGACGGCCGGGTTTGAGGGCCGCCAGAACATCCAACAGGACCAATTCACCTATTCGAGCGATCCCGACTTCCAGATGCAGTCGGACCGCCGCTCGACCAGCCTGTGGGGTGCCTACGCCGAGGCGGATTGGAAGGCGCTGGAATCCCTCAGTTTCACGGTGGGTGGCCGGTACGACCAATACTCGTTCGGCCCCGATTCCTGGAATCCCCGCGTCGCCGGCATCTGGAAGGCGCTTCCTGAAACCACCTTCAAGCTGGTGTACGGCACTGCATTCCGCGCGCCCAGCGCCTACGAACTCTTCTATTCCGACGGCAACCTGTCGAACAAGGCCAACCCCGGCCTCATGCCGGAATCCATCCGGACGTACGAGGCCATCCTCGAACAACAGCTCGGCAAGCACGCCCGGATCTCCCTTTCCACCTATCGCTTCGAGGCAGAGGACCTGATCAGCCAGGTGGTGGATCCGTCGGACGACCTGCTTGTCTACCGCAACATCGACAGCGCGCGCGGCCAGGGCATCGAGGCCGAGTTCGACGGACATTTCGGGCACGGGTGGCGGACACGCATCGGGTACGCTCTGCAGGAATCCGAGGACGTCAACACCGGGATGCGCCTCAGCAATTCCCCGAGGCACCTGGTCCAGGCGCAACTGATCGTGCCAGTCTGGGAAGACCGTCTGACGGCGGCCATCGAGGGCCGCTACGTCTCCCATCGCCATGCGGGCGAAGGCGTCGTCTCGGATCCCCAGTTCGTGATGAACCTGACGCTGTTCACCTACCGGTGGGTGAACGGACTCGAAGTTTCCGCCTCGATCTACAACCTCCTCGATCGCCGCTATTCGGATCCCGCCGGCTCGGAGTTGGCCCAACGCCTGATAGAACAGGACGGCCGCACCTTCCGGATCAAGCTGACGTACGCCTTCTGACCATGACTCTGCACTCCATCTTCCGATGCGTGCCGGGTCTGTCCCCACCGCACGCCGCCAGGCTCGCCGGGCTCTGGCTGCTGGTGGCGATCCTGTGGGCGCCGCAAGCCGCCGCCCAGAATCCATCCAAGCCACCTTCGGCTCCCGAACCCGTGCTGAAGGCTGCCCTGTTGATGAAGATCCTTCCCTTCATCCAGTGGCCGACCAACACCTTCGACAGCACCAATGACCCCGTGGTCATCCTCGTGGTCGACGCCCCGGACATCGCCGACCAACTGCGGAAGTATGCCACAAACCAGACTATCGGCGGTCATCCGGTGGTGGTCCACCGGACCCTCGCCGAGACCAATCACATTCATGTCCTGTTTGTTGGACGCGAGCACCGCCGGGGCCTCGAGGATCTGCAGCCCCGCGTGAGCAACCGGCCCGTCCTGACCGTAGGGGAACAAACGGGGTTTGCGGACACCGGCGGAATCGTCAACATCCTCGTCAAGGACCAGCGGCCGAGCCTGGAAATCTCACGTGAGGCTGCTTCCAAGGTCGGCATCCGGTTCAACTCGAACCTGGCCCTCCTCAAGTCGATCCACTGGATCCATGGCTCCGACCCTCGATGAAGTTTCCTGTTCCACGTTCGCTGCGCGCCCGGCTGATCGCCACCAGTCTTCTGACCACGGTGGTGGCGGTCATCCTCCTGGGTGCCGGCGTGCTCTGGTCGGATTACCGCAATTCCATGCGGCGAGCCCTCGATGAGCTTCAGGAAGACGCCAGCTTCGTCGCCCAGCTTGCCGCTGCCGCCATTGCCTTCGAAGACACCGAGGGTGCAGATCGACAGTTGGCCCTCCTGACCCAGAAGCAGGGCGTCGCCGGTGCGGCGCTCTTTGCCAACGATGGCGCCCACTTCGCCTCGCGGGGTGCCAACGACCACGTTTTCATTGCCCCGTGGCCCGGCCCGCCTTCGACCGCCTTTTCTGCCAGCACCCTCGTCCTGCCCGCGGATCGCGCCGCCCCGGGAAGCTCAAACCGGCAGGAGCGCATCCTGCTCACCTATCCTGTCCCACGCAGCGCTGGAATGGATGGGAAGCCACTCGATGCACGCGTCGGAATCCTTGAACCCGTGCTGGTCGATGGTCAGCGCCAGGGAACCCTCTACATCGAACTCGATCTCTCGCCTCTCCGGGCCCGGCTCCAGCGCTCCGCAAGCCTGCTCCTGCTCCTGGTCCTCGGGGTCCTGATCGTGTCGGCCTGGCTGACCTCCATCCTCCAGCGCCAGATCTCGAAACCTGTCGATGCGCTGGTCTCCACCATGGCCGAGGTTGCCGCCGGTCAGGATTACTCCCGCCGCGCCGCCGCCACCGCCGTCCCCGAATTCTCCAAGCTCGCCGAGGGCTTCAACGACATGCTCCTGCAAGTGCAGGAACGCGACGCCGCCCTCGAAGTCCGCGTCGAGGAACGCACGCGCGAACTCGCCGCCGCCAACCTGCAACTCCAGCAGGCCATCGCTGAAACCCGTCAACTGGCGGAAGCTGCCGAGGCCGCCAACCGCGCCAAGAGCGAGTTCCTGGCCACCATGTCCCACGAGATCCGCACCCCGATGAACGGCATCATCGGTACCACGGAACTCCTCCTCGACACCCCCCTCAACGCCGACCAGTCCGAGCTCGCCCGCACCTCCCGGAGTTCCGCCGAATCCCTGCTCCGCATCCTCGATGACATCCTGGACTTCTCGAAGATCGAGGCTGGCCGCCTCACCCTGGAGGAATCCGAGTTCGACCTCGAGGAACTCATCGAGACCACCTGCGAACTTCACGCCGTCAACGCCTTCGCCCACGCGCTCGATTTCAACGTCAGCCTTTCCCCACAGTTCCCACGCCGGATCTGCGGCGATTCCGGCCGCCTCCGACAGATCCTCAACAACCTGCTCAGCAACGCCCTCAAGTTCACCCAGAAGGGTGAAATCTCCGTCTTCGGTGAGACTTCACCCGCCCCCACCGGAGATCCCATACCCCTTCCGCGCGTCCGGATCGCCATCCGCGATACCGGCATCGGCATCACCCCGGAACAGCGTCCCCTCCTCTTTCGTTCGTTCTCGCAGGCCGACGCCTCCACCACCCGCCGCTTCGGCGGCACCGGCCTTGGACTCGCCATCACCCGCCGTCTCGTCGAACTGATGGGTGGAAAGATCGACTTCGAAAGCACCCCAGGCCGCGGATCCACCTTCACCCTGGAGATCCCCTGCGTCGTCACCGAACCCGGTCGGAACGTCTCCTCGACGCCCCACCCAGACCTCGTCGCCCTCGTCCGCACCGGTGCCGCGCGCACTGACGAAGTCATCGCCAATTACCTCGAAACCCTCGGTGTCGCGGTCGTCGCCCCCGAGGATTCCAGTGCCCCGGTCAGCCTCGATTTCGTCCGTTACCCGACCCTGTCCTCGCCTCCCCACGGAGCCCTGCCCGACTTCCAGCGCATCGGTGTCATCGATTCCGTCCGCCGCCCGCCGCCCAGTCACGTGGCTGCCGCCAAATTCCATCAGGTCCTGACCAAGCCCATCCGCCGGTCCGCCCTCCGCGCTGTCATCCAGGGGCTCGCCCGCTCGGGCCAGACACCCGTCTTCGACAAACCCACGCCGATACCGACGCCCGTCGCCACACCGCCAGCGCCCGCCCCCAACCGCCGTACCCGTATTCTTGTCGCCGAGGATCATCCAGTGAACCAGCAACTCTCGCGTCAGATGCTCCGGCGCCTTGGTTTCGAAATCGACATCGCCGAGAACGGCCTCCAGGCCCTTCGTCGCCTGGAGGAACGCCCCTACGAAGTCGTGCTCATGGACTGCCAGATGCCCGAGATGGACGGATTCGAGGCCACACGTCGCATCCGCAACCTCGAAAAGGCCGAACCCGGCAGGCCGCGCGCCTACATCGTCGCCATGACCGCCTCCGTCCTCGAGCGCGACCGCCAACTCTGCATCGCCGCCGGCATGGACGACTTCGTCGCCAAGCCCGTGCGCAAGGCCGAACTCATCCGCGCCCTCCGCAAGGTCCTGCCCGTCCCAGAGTGAGTCGTCACCCCCCTTCGACGTAGCAGTCGACGTCAGGAGGCTGTGGAGGAAGCTCGAAGTCTCAAGCCGCCAGGAATCCCAAACCCTCCCGGAACACCCCGGGCTCCACCCCCAGATCCCGACGCATGGGCCCCGGATCCCCGACGTTGTCCTCCAACAGCATCAACAACTGGTCGCGGTTCAGGGGGGGCGGACGACGCAGGACACCGCCGAACACCCACT
>JBIKWS010000241.1:0-5990 GCA_044356195.1 Cyanophyceae cyanobacterium | reverse complement strand
TCGTGGGCGCGGATGTGGCCGGCCGTGTTGCCTTGGATGTTCCTGCCACCGTCATCGGACTGGTCCCGACGCGACGCATCCTGCGCCGGGGCGTGGTGGTGCTGATGGCAACCGGAGCGGTGATGCATTGGTTCGGGACACCGGGGTTCATCGAGTTGGATGCGGACATGCCGGAACCGATGGCGGCCTTTGTGTCGGGTGGCCCGTTGGTGCTGTTGTCCGGCAACGATGCCGTCCTCCTGGATGTGGAAGGGGCCGGGGTCCGACACGTCGGGCGGATGCGGATCGAGGGGACGGAGGCGGTGGGGGTGGTCGGTCTTCCGCGGGCCGGGGAGTTTGCCGTGCTGCTGCGGGCGGGCCAGGTGCTTGTGTACCGGGTTCGGAACGGCGGCGCGGGCGGATCGTAGCAGTGCGCCACGCACGGAACGGGGAGGCGATGTCCTCATCGCCGTTGAGGTGGGGCTCTGGGATAGGGCGACGTGGACGTCACCACCCCGGCTCTGGGGAGGGAACGGCGCAGGTTCCCGTCTTTCGGCTCGCGGTTTGCGGAGGTGGGGCCTAGAAAGGGTGCATGCTCTTGTGTCGCTGGATCCGTGGGGTCCTGGGAATGGGTGCCATCGTGGTGCCGTGGGTCGTGGGTGCAGTGGCACCGACGGCGGAAGCCATCCGGCAATTGCCGCCGGCGGCGGCCCGCACGGTGGACTTCGTGAAGGACGTCCAACCCATCCTGGAGGAGAGCTGCATCAAGTGTCACGGCCGGGGCAAGGAGAAGGGCGGGTGGCGGCTGGATTCGCGGACGACGGCGCTGGCGGCCTCGGATTCCGGGGTTGCGATCGTGCCCGGGAAGAGCGCCGAGAGCCATCTGATCCACCTCGTGGCGGGTACGGATCCGGACGACGTGATGCCGCAGAAGGGCACGCGCCTGACGCCGGTGCAGGTCGGGATCCTGCGCGCGTGGATTGACCAGGGCGCGGTGTGGCCGGAGGCGGTCGGCTTTGGGCGGATTCCGGCGAACAATCTGGTGCCGCGGAAACCGGAATTGCCGGCGGGAAACGCGGTGCATCCGCTGGATCGCTTCCTGGATGCCTATGCGGCCGGTCGCCTGTTGAATCCCGGTGCGCCCCGGGAAAACGTGAAGCTCGCGAAGCCGGTGGATGACCAGACCTTCGTACGACGGGTTTACCTGGATGTCGTAGGGTTGTTGCCAACGGCCGAGGAATGGGCGGCCTTCGAGAAGGATCGGCCGGCGGGCCGACGTGAGCGTTTGGTGCAGCGATTGCTGGAGGATCGACCCCGGTATGCGCAGCACTGGCTGACGTATTGGAACGATCTGCTTCGGAATGATTACAAGGGCACCGGCTATATCGACGGCGGGCGCAAGCCGATCCACAAGTGGCTGTACGCGGCGCTGCGGGACAACAAGCCGTACGACCAGTTCGTCCGCGAGTTGGTGAACCCGACGCCCGAGAGCGAAGGCTTCACCAAGGGCATCGTCTGGCGCGGCGCGGTGAACGCCTCGATGACGCCTCCGATGCAGGCGGCACAGAACGTCTCGCAGGTGTTCATGGGCGTGAACCTGAAGTGCGCGTCCTGCCATGACTCCTTCATCGACGACTGGCAGTTGAGCGATTGCTACGGCCTGGCGGGCGTGTACGCCGATGGACCCTTGCAGATGGTCCAGTGCGACAAGCCCACGGGAAAGACGGCTCCGTTGCGGTTCCTGTTCCCGGAGTTGGGCGCCGTGGATGGTGGCGCGGCGAGGAGCAACCGGTTGGCGCAATTGGCGGCGATCATCACCCAGCCTTCGAACGGTCGGCTTTCGCGCACGGTCGTGAACCGCCTGTGGGCGCGCCTCATGGGCCGCGGCCTGGTGGAACCGGTGGACACGATGCAAAACCCGGCCTGGGACCCGGACATGCTCGACTGGTTGGCGGAGGATCTCGTCGCGAGCGGTTGGAACCTCCAGCGGACCCTGGGTCTGATACTGACATCGCGGGCGTACCAGTTGCCCGCGGTGGACGAGGTCGAGAAGCCCGGGGAACGGTTCGTCTTCCGCGGACCGCAGTTGCGGCGTCTGACGGCGGAGCAGTTCCGCGATGCTTTGGGGCAGGTGACCGGCGTGTGGTTCGACAAGCCGGAAGGCGGCCTGGAATCGTTGATGGTTTCCGACGCCGCGAAGTCCTCCACGAACGCCGCCTTGGCGGAACCGTTCTGGATCTGGGGCGATGCCCACGCCGCCCAGGGCGTGCCTCCGTCCACGAACTGGATCCGACGTGATCTGGTGACGATGGCGAAGCCGGTGGAAGCCGCGCTTTACCTTCAGGTGGACAATTCGGCCAAGGTCTTCCTGAACGGCAAGCGCGTGCGCGGCGCGGACGCGGGCGACTGGAGTCAGGTCGCCGTGTACGACCTGCGCGAGTATCTGAATGCTGGAGGCACCAACGTCCTCGTGATCGAGGCGGTGAACGGCGGGGACGGCCCGAATCCCGCCGGTCTTCTGGCCTATGTGCGGTTGAGGCTTCCGGGCGAGGTGCCGGAATCCTACTCCGGCAAGAAGATGAAGCCGGTCACCGTCTTGGGAGATGTGGCCTCGGACGCACAATGGTTGGTGTCGAAGGAGAAGCCCGCCGGATGGCCGGCGGTGACCGGAATGGCGGGTTGGGCGAAGGCGTCCGTGCTCGGGCCCGAAACCATCGGCCCGTGGAACCTTCAGCCGTCCCTCGCGAACACCGCGAATGGGAAGGTGGTCTTTGGGGAGGTCCGCTCGGCCCTGGCCTCGGCGGACCCGCTGCTGATGGCGCTGGGACGCCCGAATCGCGAACAGATCACGACCGCACGGCAGACCGTGGCCACGACGTTGCAGGCGCTGGAGTTGACGAATGGCGAAACGCTCTCACGGTTGCTGGGTCGCGGTTCGGAAAAACTGGCCGAGCGGTATCCCAAGGGGCGCGCGCTGGTGGACCATGTGTTCGTGCAGGCCCTGGGACGGACGCCGACGCGGAAGGAGCGGGAGGCGTCGCTGGAGTTGGTGGGCGACAAGCCGCGCAAGGAGGGGGTCGAGGACCTTCTCTGGAGCGTGTCGATGTTGCCGGAATTTCAATTCATCCGCTGAAACCTTGAACCCTGATTGGAACATGCATACGGACTATACACGGCGGGACTTTGTGAAGCGGTTGAGCGCGGCGACGATGGCCGCGCTCGCGGCCGGCGGCGCACGGGTGGTGGAGGCCAGCGAAAGCCTTCCCAAGCTCCCGGCCAGGGCGGACGCGATGATCGTTCTGTGGATGGGCGGCGGGATGGCCGCCACCGAGACGTTCGATCCCAAGGCCTACGCGCCCTTCGAGAAGGGCATGGATCCGCGTCGGGTGCTTTCGACGTTCCCCTCCATCCCAACGGCGGTGGACGGCATCCGGTTCAGCCAGGGACTGGAACGGCTCGCATCGGTGATGGATCGCGGCACGTTGATCCGGAGCTATACCGCGGCGGACCTGGGCTTCATCCTGCATTCCCGGCACCAATTCCATTGGCACACGGGTTACACGCCGCCGCAGACCGTCGCCTGTCCGCACATCGGTGCGTTCATGTCGCGGACGCTGGGACCGCGGGATCCCGCGATGCCGGCCTTCATCAACATCGGACAGCGGTTTGATGGCGGTGAGAGCGAGGAGTTGAAGGCGTTCACGACGGCCGGGTTCCTCGGCTCGGAGTATGGGCCGTTCAACGTGCCCTTCCCGGATGCCGCCAAGGATGTGGTCACGCCGCCGGGTGGGATGACGCCGGGGCGGTTCGAAAGCCGCGACAAGCTGTACCGCAAGTTGCTGGACGCGTCGCCGGTGGGGCAACTCGGCAGCAGCCAGCAGCGGGAATCGCTGGTGCGGTCGATGGACAATGCGCACCGGTTGCTGGCGTCGCCGGCCGCCAAGGCCTTCGACCTGTCGCTGGAGAAGCCGGAGACTGTGGCGAAGTACGTGCCGGGTGGCTGGGACTTCAGCCGGCGGTTGGGCGGGGATTTCAAGCGCGATGGCAATTACGAGAAGAACAACGTCCAGCGCTTCGGTCTGGGCTGCCTGCTGGCGCGGCGGCTCGTGGAGGCGGGTGCGCGGTACGTCGAGGTGACCACTGAGTACATCCCGTTCCTGAACTGGGACACGCACGAGCAGGGGCATGAGAAGCTCGTGATCATGAAGCAGGCGATCGACGGCGCCGTGGCGCAGTTGGTCCTCGACCTGGAGGAGCGCGGCCTGCTCGACCGGACCCTCGTGGTGCTCGCGTCGGAGTTCAGCCGCGACATGATGCAGGAGGGCAAGCCGGACAAACCGATTCCTGACCAGGTGCCGGTGCCCGACAAGATCGACGCCATCAGCCAGTACGGCATGCATCGCCATTTCACGGATGCGGGCTGCGTGCTGCTGTTCGGCGGCGGCATGAAGCGGGGTCACCTGCATGGGTTGACCGCGGACGAACGCCCCTGCAAGACGATCAAGGACCGCGTGGTCATCGAGGACCTCCACGCGTCGATGTACCGTGCCATGGGCATCTCGCCCAAGCTGGCCTACGACATCGAACAGCGGCCGTTCTACGTGACGCGCGACGGTCACGGGAAACCCATCGCGGACCTGTTCAAGAACGCCATCTAAGTGATGCCTGGCGGGGGTGATTGAAGGCCGGGTGCCCCCACCCGGCGATGTCCGTGATCCTGCTGCGTGGGGGTGCGCGGCCTGCAGGCGGGAAGGTTGCCGGATTCAGGCGGCATCTTTCCCCTTTCTCCAGACCTCGACCACGCAGTAGGGGCCAGGCTCTGGTTTGGAGATCGAGAATTCGCGAGCCAGAACCAGCCCTTCCTGTTCCGAGGACAGCAGGCAGTAACGATTGACCGCCGGAATGCCGGCCAATCCTGCCTGGCCATTGCACGAGAGCGGGGAGCAGCCGAAGCTGCTGTGGCTTTCGCCCACAACCACATCCCAGCCCAGTCGGACGAACGAGGGTGACATCGGTTCGACGGCCAGATCCCACCATTCCAACGCCTCCAGATTCTCCTCGCGTCCGTCTTCGTACTGCACCGGATACAGGTGGTAGGCGAATAGATCGAAGTCCTTTCGCGACTCGGCGGGGACGACGCTCCAAGCCAGATCGGGACTATCGTAGACGCAGAAGGCATTCTGCTCTGGGCCGTCTCTCCAGCCCTCTGGCTCGTTGGCGATACAGCGGCTGACGCTACAGATCTCATCGACAGGCGGGCCCACGGGGAATCCGCCTGCCGTGTCATGCGAGCCTTCACGGCCTCGCTTCACGATTCGCTTTGCAAGATATCCAATGAAGGTCGGAGTCATCATGCGTAGTGCCTCTTTACGACAAAGTCAGTGGCCGGAGCCAGGCGTCGGCGTCGTCCGCATTTGCATCTGGGCCGGTCCATGCCCGATCGCGGGACTGCCTGATCGAACAATGGACAATCTCAAGCGTGCGCTACTCGCCATGCAAAACCTTTCCTGTCCCGTCCATGTAGACATGCACGTATGTCTGGCCTCCCTTGATCGGGACATCATTGACGGTTTCGTTTCGGAGCCACGTCACGACCCAGAACTTCCGGCGGTCACCGCCACGATTCTGCTCAAGCCGTGTGGAATCCGGGGCTCCCCGCCGCGCAGACAAGAACCTAAGCCGTAACCATGCGATTGAGAACGGGAATAGGTTCACGCGGAGACGCGGAGGCGCGGAGAATGGACCTTTTGCAGGCAGGCAGGCCAATCACCGGTTGGTGACCGGTTGCCGAGGTTGCAAGGCTCGTGACCAGCCCTCTCTCCGCGCTCTCCGCGGCTCCGCGTGCAACTTGTCTGCAGAGAATCTGTTTCAGGACATTGCAGAGCCCAAATTTGGTCTTCATTTGGGGCTGCTTTGTACAGGATGGCAGGATGGACAGGATGCGACGGGAGCCATGAAACTGAAAACGGCAGTTGGGTTATCCACCGATTTCACAGATTTCACAGATAGAT
>JBIKWS010000240.1:0-5995 GCA_044356195.1 Cyanophyceae cyanobacterium | reverse complement strand
CGGCGGACTCGACCTCTCCCGCATCAAGGTCTCCGGGAAGGAATACCAGGTCATCGCCCAGCTTGAACGTGCCTCCCGCCTCACGCCGCAGGACCTCGACAAGATCTTCGTGCGCTCCATCCGCGGCGAACTCATCCAGCTTTCCAGCCTCGTCACCCGCGAGACCGGTGCCGCGCCCAACGCCATCAATCACTATGGCCGACTGCGCGCCGCCACCATTTCGGGTTCACCCCTGCCGGGGGTTCCGCTGGGAACCGTGGTCGAACTCGCCGAGCAAAACCTCGCCACCTCCCTGCCTGCCGGAACCACCTACGCCTGGACCGGCGAAGCCCGCGACCTCCGCGAGGCCAACACCGAGGTGTGGTGGATCTTCGGTCTCGCCCTGATCATCGTCTACATGACGCTCGCCGCGCAGTTCGAGAGCCTCATCCATCCGTTCACCGTGATCCTCGCCGTGCCCCTGGCGCTCATCGGTGCCTTCGGATCCCTCCTCCTTCTCCATCAACTGGGCCTGGTCGGGGCCATCCCCGCCCTGCCCTCCATGAACTGGAACCTGTTCTCGCAGGTCGGCGTCGTCCTCCTCCTCGGCCTCGTCACCAAGAACTCCATTCTCCTCGTCGAATACGCCAACCAGCAGGCCGACAAGGGCGTCGACCCCGTCGAGGCCATGGTCCAGGCCGGATTAGTCCGCCTCCGTCCCATCCTCATGACCGCCCTGTCCACCGTCGCCGGCATCCTCCCCATTGCCATCGGGTTCGGAGCCGGCGCCGAATCCCGTCGTCCCATGGGCGTCGCCGTCGTCGGCGGCATGGTCACCTCCACCGTGCTCACCCTGATCGTCATCCCCATGGTCTACGTCCTGTTCGCCGGCCTCCAGCGCCGGCGGGAAGTCCCAACGCCCTCCTCAGGATCCGTCGGATCAGTCTGATCCGTCCGATCGGACGGATCAGACTGATCCCTCCCCATCCCTCCCATTTGTCACCGGAGTTTTCCTCGCCGCCGGGGACCTCCCGCGTTTCCATGGGGCATGAAGCGCACCCGTGCCTTTATCCTGCTGTTCTGCCTCCTTTCTGGCCTCGGCCTCACCGCCCAGGCCCGCGCCCAGTCGACGGCCGCGGCGAAGGCGGAAAATGTCATCCTGATCACCACCGACGGCCTCCGCTGGAACGAAGTCTTCCAGGGTGTCGATGAACCCATGATCAGCAAGGTGTATGGCAACATCTCCGACACCAACGCCGTCCGGAAGAAGCTCTGGCGGGACACGCCGGAGGAGCGTCGCGCGCTGCTGATGCCCTTCCTGTGGGGAACCGTCGCCAAGCGCGGCCAGGTCTGGGGAAACCGCGAGAAGGGCTCACTCGTGCGGGTTTCGAACGGCCACAACTTCTCCTACCCGGGCTACAACGAGTTCCTGACCGGGATCGCCGACCCCGCCATCAACAGCAACGACAAGAATCTCAACGTCAACACGAACGTCTTCGAGTGGCTGAACACGCTGCCCGCCTATCGCGGCAAGGTGGCCGCCGCCATCAACTGGGACGTGCTTCCGTGGATCCTCAACGGACCGCGCTCGGGCATTCCGATCTGGTCCGGATTCGACGTCCCACCCGGCACCCGGCGCATGGAGGTTCCCGAGGCGCTCACCGAGATGGTGGAGCACGGTCGCACCGTGTGGAGCGGCGTCCTGCTCGACACCTTCGTCAACTACGCCGCACGCCACGCCCTCAAGGAAATGAAGCCGCGTGCGCTCTACGTCTCCTTCGGTGAAACGGACGACTGGGCTCACGAAGGGGCCTACGAGCGTTACCTGCGTGCGACCCAGGAGTTCGACCGGTTCCTCGCCGGCCTCTGGGAACTCTGCCAGTCCATGCCCCAATACCGCGACAAGACCACCTTCATCATCACCGTCGACCACGGCCGCGGCCCGGCCCCCATCGCGTGGAAGAACCACGGCCGCGAGATCGCCGATTCCGCCTACATGTGGCTCGCCATGATGGGGCCCGGAATCGCCCCGCTGGGCGAACGGACGGACTCCCCAATGATCCTCCAGGCCCAGGTCGCCGCCTCCGTCGCTGCCGCCCTCGGCGAGGACTTCCGCGCCTTCTCGCCGCGTTCCGCCGCGCCCATCAAGCCAGCCACCCAAGCCGATCACTGAACGGACATGGCACCCGTTCTCCTCCAATCAGCCTCGTCACCTCGTCTGCTACCCCTCTTCGACGTAGCAGACGACGTCAGGAGGCTGTGAAGGAACCCCTCACCCATGCCGAGATCACCGTTCGCCGGGAACGGTGGCGATCCCTTTGCGCCGGGATCATCGAGACCGCCGGGAACACCTTCCTGCTCCTCATCGCCACGCGGCATTTCGACGCCGGTCCGCTTTCGAAGGCACTGGTGGCCTCCGGCGGCAGCGTGGGCCTGCTGCTGACCCCGCTGACGGTCAACCTGGTCCAGAAATACCAGGGCCGACCCAGCCAGGCAGCCGCCCGCATCCTCACCGTGGGCTCCATCGCCATGGCGGTGGCCGCCCTTGCGCCCCGCGCCTGGGGCGTCCTGTACGCCCTCGCCTGCGTGGTCGCGATGGCGACCATTTACTCCGTCATCCCGCTCTTCACGCAGATCTACCAGGACAACTATCCCGCCGAACGCCGCGGTCGCCTCTACTCCCAGTCGGTGATGATTCGCATCGGCGCGGCCATCGTGTTCGCGGGGATCGCCGGACTCTGGCTCGATCCCCGCGCCGCGTCCTGGATGCCGGAAGCCCTCCGGCCCATCCTCCACTGGGTGGCCACCGTGCCCGGACGCGAACGCGCCCTGGTGCTGTTCTTCGGCTTCGCCTTCGGTGCCGCAGCGTGGAGCGTCGCCCCGGTACCGTCCTCACCCCTGCCGGCAACGGCGGGAGCCCATCCGTTGCACGCGTGGAAATACGTCCGCGCCGACCGCGTCTTCCGGCAGGCGTTGATCGCCTGGATGCTCATGGGGTTTGCCAACCTCGCGATGCTGCCCCTCCGCGTTGAATACCTCGGGAATCCCAAGTATGGCCTCGGCAAGTCCGCGACCGAGATCGCCCTGCTCACCCTGATCATCCCCAACGTCGCCCGCCTGCTGCTCAGTCCGGTCTGGGGTCGCCTGTTCGACCGGATGAACTTCTTCGTGCTGCGTTGCACCCTCAACGTCGGATTCGCCCTCGGGATCGCCGCCTTCTTCACCACGGATTCTCCCGTGGGCCTGGTCGTGGGAGCCATCATCTACGGCATCTCGAACGCCGGCGGCGATGTCGCCTGGGCGCTTTGGGTCACCAAGTTCGCCCCGGCCGATCGCGTCGCCGACTACATGTCCGTGCACACGTTCCTCACGGGCGTGCGCGGCGTGCTGGCTCCGTTCCTGGCCTTCCAGGTGATCCAGCATTCCACGCCCTCGACCATGGGATGGTTCGCGGGAGGACTCATCCTGATCGCCACCGCCATCCTCCTGCCGGAAATCCGGGGCGAACGGACGCGCGTCAAACCGTCCCAAGCGCCGCGCGCGCTCCAGTGATCGAGGCCGTCCGGCCCAAAGTCCAAAGACGGACTGAATAGCGGGTTGGCCAACTCCGTTTTTGACATGTCCCCGGGACCCGGAAGACTGGGAACACTCGCCACTGATGCATCCCGCGCTTCGTTCCATCCTGCGTTTCCCGCTCCCGGCGGCCCTGTTGCTCGCCGCTCTCGCCCTGCCCGGCGCACGGGCGGCCGAGGCCGAGCCCGTGGAATTCTTCGAGAAGCGCGTCCGCCCGATCCTCGTCGACCACTGTTATCCCTGCCACAGCGCCGCCGCATCCAAAACCAAGGGAGGCTTGCGGCTCGACGTCCGCTCCGGCTGGGAAAAGGGCGGTGCCAACGGACCCACCCTCATTCCAGGCAAGCCCGCCGAAAGCCTCCTCCTGAGCGCCGTCCGCGGCACCGCCAAGGACCTCGATCCGATGCCGCCCAAGGGCGACGGCCGGACACCGCTTTCCGCAGAACAGATCGCAACGCTCGAGGAATGGATCCGCATCGGGGCGCCGGACCCGCGCACCGACCAAGCCGCCGCCACGCTTCCAGATCCCGCAACCCACTGGGCCTTCCAACGCCCCGTGCTCCCACCGAAGCCTCAGGTCCGAAAGCCCGACTGGACCCGGACGGAACTGGATGACTACGTCCTGGCCGGCATGGAAACGCACGGCCTCGCCCCGGCCCCCGAGGCACCGCGGGCCACCCTGCTGCGCCGGATCACCCACGACCTCACCGGCCTTCCGCCCACGGCCGAGGACATGGCCCGCTTCCTCGCCGACCGTTCGCCCGATGCCTACGAGAAGGCCGTGGATCGCCTGCTGTCCTCGCCCCGGTATGGCGAACGCTGGGGTCGCTGGTGGCTCGACATCGCCCGCTACGCGGATTCCAAGGGATACGTTTTTGAAGAGGAACGCCGCTACGCCTACTCCCACACCTACCGGGACTGGGTGGTCCGTTCGATCAACCGGGACCTGCCGTACGATCGTTTCCTCCAGGAGCAGATCGCCGGCGATCGCCTCGCCACCCCCGAGGATCCGTGGCCCATGGCCGCCATGGGATTCCTCACCCTCGGCCGACGCTTCCTCAACAACGAAGCCGACATCATCGATGACCGCATCGACGTCGTCTTCCGCGGCACCCAGGCCCTGACCGTCGCCTGTGCCCGGTGCCACGACCACAAGTCCGATCCCATCCCCACCGCCGATTACTATTCCCTCTACGGTGTCTTCGCCTCCAGCCAGGAACCCGGCGACAAGCCCCTGCTCGGCGAGAATCCCAACCCACACGCCGCCGCGCTCTACGCCGAGGAACGCGCCCGTCGCGAAAAGGAACTCGCCGACTACCGCGCCGACCAGACCGCCGCCGTCCTCCAGAAACTCCGCGACCGCGCCGGCGAGTACATCCTCTGCGCCCATGAAACCCTGAAGTCCGATGGCTCCGCCACCGAAGGCGTCGCCCGGTCGCGCAGCATGGACCCGGGCCTCGTCGGCGCGTGGAAACGCCAACTCGAAAAGGCGGCCACCACCCATCACCCGATCCTCTCCTTGTGGATCGACCTCGCCCGGACCGACACCAACGACTTCGCCGCCGGCATTTCCAACCGTCTCGCGACGCTGGCTGCAAATCCGCCGGCCAACACGCCGTTCAATCCCGCCCTTCTCGCCGGCCTGCGCCAGCAGTCACCCACCAACCTCACCGACCTCGGTACGCGGTTCGGTCGGATCCTCGCCGCGGCCGACAAGGCCTGGAAGGACGCTCGCGAGGAGGCCCGCAAGAACGGCACGCCGGAACCAACCACGCTCGCCGACGCCGCCCAGGAACCCCTGCGCGCCTTCCTCCACGCCCCGGATTCCCCGATCACCGAATCCACCGGGGACATCAACCGATTCTTCGACGTCCCCGTCGCCCAGAAATCCCGCGCGCTCAAGCGCAAGCTCGACGAACTCGACGCCACCCACAACGGCGCTCCCCTCCGCGCCATGGCGCTGCTCGACAAGCCCGCCGCCGTGGAACCCGTCATCTTCAAGCGCGGCAATCCCGGCAACCACGGAGCCAAGGTTCCCCGCCAATTCCTCGGCATCCTCGAAGGCCCCAACCGCAAGCCCTTCGCCGAAGGCAGCGGTCGCCTCGAACTCGCGCGCGCCCTCACCCGACCCGACAACCCGCTCACCGCACGCGTCCTCGTCAATCGCGTCTGGGGTCGTCACTTCGGCACGCCCCTCGTCAAGTCCACCGCCGACTTCGGCGTCCGCACCGAACCTCCCGCCGATCCCGCCCTGCTCGACTTCCTCGCCGTGCGTTTCATGGCGAACGGATGGTCCCTAAAGCAACTCCACCGCGATATCCTGTGCTCGGCCACCTATCGGCAGGCCAGCGATCCCGGGGATTCCAGGGAAATCCAGGCGCGCTTCGACCACAACGCCCGCCTCGACCCCGCCAACACCTGGCACTGGCGGATGAACCGGAAA
>JBIKWS010000239.1:0-5998 GCA_044356195.1 Cyanophyceae cyanobacterium | reverse complement strand
GGACCCCATCGCGCTGTCGCAGGTCCGGGATCCGTCGGGGTTGGCGGTGTTGGTGGACGCGGCGCAGGTGAACGACTTCCAGGAACCGGCCACGCCGGAACGCCCGATGATCGAGGAGTTCTATTACTTCGGAACGAACCGCATGGAAGCCACGATCCACTTTCGTCATGGCGACCGCGCGCAGGTCGTCTATGCCGATGGACACGTCGGGATGGAACGGGCACTGGAGGGTTCCCTCGACCACCGCGTGCCGCCTCATCGGATCGGACGGCTGGATCCGGCGCGGGTGGTTCCGTGAGTGGGGGAGTTTCAAGATTTCAGTTTCAAGTTTGAAGTCTGTACGCCGGAGGCCTTGGAGCGGATAGCCCCGGGTCGTGCGAAGCACGCACCCTGGGAACGGGGCGTCCCTTTTGAAATCCGCACCCCGGAGGGGTGCGAAGCTTCGGGTGACTTCACCCGGCGTGGCTCATGGTTCCGCCGCGTGGGGGCACGCGGCCTTCAAGGGGAGATTCCAGATCCCAGTCGCCAGTTTCCAGTACACAGGCGTAGGGTGGGTTCATGGTCTTCGCATTGAGGCGGGCTGTGGCTTCGGCGGCAGCGGTGTGGCTTTGGATGGTGTTGCCGGTGACGGCCGCATCGCTGGTGCGGTGGCAGACGTCCGAAGCGACGTTTGCAGCGGGCACCCAAGGAACGTGGGAATCCGTGTCGCGGCGTTCCGACGGACGCGAGTACCTGGCCTCCGGACAGCCAACCCCGATCCTGAGCGTGCGCGTGGACGGGACATTGCACGCGCCGACGACTGCCGCGTGGGATGCCACGTCGCGGACGCTTTCCCTCGGTTACGCGCCCGCGGGCGTGACGGCGCGGGTGCGTGTGGAAACACGCGAAGCCCATCTCACGCTGGAACTCGTCGGGGTCGAACCCGCCACTGCGGTGGATCGTGTGTCGCTGGTGTTGTGGGGACCGTTGCCGACGTCGATCCGGAAGACCGTCGGCGAAGTCGTGGGCGTGGTGCGGGACGGCGAATTCGCGTTGGGCGTGCAGGCCTTGAACATCAAGACGCTCGGGGGTTACCCGGAGAACGATGAGGGCAGCGCGGATCGTCCCTACGCCGCCCGCGCGACCGACTGGGGCAGCGTGTTGCAGGCGTATTCCATGGACCGTTCGAAGCCGCGTCGGATCGCCGTGTGGAGCAAGCGTGCGCCCAACATGCCGGTGCCCGCGGTGCCGGGCGAGACGGTGCTGGGTTCGAAGATCGCGTTGTTCGGATGCGCCGAGACGCGGGCTTTGGACACGATCGGCCGGATCGAGGTGGCGGAGGGTTTGCCGCATCCGCTGATTGACGGTGTGTGGGCGAAGGTGTCGGCGGAACGGGGGCGTTCGTACCTGATCGCGGGCTTCTCGGAAGCGAACGTCGACGAGGTCCTGGCGCAGGTGAAACGGGCGAACCTGATGAGCCTGTACCATGGCGACGCCTTCAAGAGTTGGGGACATTTCGAGCCGAGTCCGAAGTTCTTTCCAAGCGGCATGGCCGGATTGAAGGCGTGCGTGGCAAAGGCGCGCGCCTTGGGAATCCGGTTGGGCGCGCACACGCTCTCGAACTTCATCCAGACCCACGATCCGTACATCACGCCGGTGCCCGACCCGCGCCTGGCGCGGACGGGGGAGAGTCCGCTTACGGCTCCCGTCGATGCCGAGGTGCTGACGATCCCGGTGGCATCGCCGGAGTACTTCACCAACCGCCTGATGAACGAGATGCAGACGGTGATGATCGGGCAGGAACTGGTGCGGTACCGGACGGTGTCGACGGAGCCGCCGTGGCAGTTGCTGGATTGCCAGCGGGGTGCCTTCGGGACGAAGGCCTCGGCCCATGCCGCCGGAACTCCGGCGGGGAAGCTGATGGACCACGCGTACAAGGTCTTCTTCCCGAATCTGGAGATGCAGCGCGAGATCGCGCGAAAGCTGGCCCGCGTGTTCAACGAGTCGGGTCTGAGCCACATGGATTTCGACGGGCACGAGGGATGCCTCGCGCCGGGCGAGGGCACGTACGGCAACGAACTGTTCGCGAAGGAATTCTTCGATCACCTCGATCACACGGTCATCAACGGGACCAGCCCGCCGTTGTCGCACTCCTACTGGCACATCAACAGCTACTGCAACTGGGGCGAGCCCTGGTACGGCGGGTTCCGCGACAGCATGCAGGAGTATCGCCTGAACAATCAGGCCTTCTGCGAACGCAACTTCATCCCGAAGATGCTCGGCTGGTATCTCCTCACGCCCTCGACCGCGCTTTCGGACATGGAATGGATGCTGGCCCGCGCCGCCGGTTTCGACGCCGGCTTCGCCCTCGCCACCAGTCCCGATTCCCTCCGGAAGAATCCCGCCACCGGGCGCATCATGGACGCGATCCGCGAGTGGGAGTCGGCGCGTCGGCGCGGGGTCTTCAGTGCCACCCAACGCGAACAGCTGCGGAACCCGAAATTGGAGTTCCACCTGGAGGCGGTTGATGGGGGCGGATGGGACCTGTTCCCGTTCCATGCCTCGTCGGAGTTCGCCCACGAGCAACGCGTCCTGCAACCGGGCGAGCCCACCGGGGCCGCGTGGGAAGTGGCCAACCCCGATGCTGTCCAGCCGATCCAGTTCAAGGTGCGCGTGGTGGGCACGGCCGGCCGGGTGTCGAATCCAACCTTCGAGGTGGACCGGTCGGTGACGTTGTCGATCCCGGTGGAGATCGAGGCGGGCCAGACGCTGCTGGTGGAGGAGGAAGGCATCGCGCGGATCTACGACACGAAGGGCAGCCAGGTGAAGTCGGTGGCGTTGTCCGGCCGCGTGCCGTCACTGAAGGCAGGCGTGAACCACGTGCGCTTCGACGCCGAGTTCCAGGGAGATGCCCCGCCAAAGGCCGTGGTCACCTTCAAGACCCGCGGCACCGCGACGCGGGTCGGGAAGGGAGACTGACGGTCACTGGGAACTGGCGACTGGTGACTGGAAATTCCCCGTCGTGCCATGGTCCCGTTCCACGCGGGCCACCCGCAGGTGAAAGTCCGAGTACCAGACGCGTCGCCCCCGTTCCTGCGCCACCCGATGTTCGGCGTTGGCCCGCCACTGGCCGATGGCCTCCTCCGAGGCCCAATAGGAGACGGTGATCCCGAGTCCTCCGGGTGTCCGGGCGCTCTCCACGCCGAGAAAGCCCGGCTGTTGCGCCGCGAGCTCCAGCATCCGATCCGCCATGTCTCCGTAGCCCTGGTCTCCCTCGGTGCGCAGGGAGGTGAAGATGACCGCGTAGTAGGGAGGTTTCGGCGTCCCGGCGATGCTGTTGGACATGGCGATGGATGGAACCAGAGCGGCTCATCCGTCTCCATGCAGAAGATCTCTCGCGCAGAGGCGCAGGGACGCTGAGGTTGGGGACATAACGCCGTTGGCGTTGGTGTGGTGTGGTGTTGGTTTCGCGCGAAGAGGCGGGTTCCTGTCGGTTGCCCATTTTTTGTCTTCTTGAGTTCTTTGCGGCGAACCAGCTCCGGGTTTTTGGGGAGCTCTTTGCCTCACGCGAAGACGCGAAGGAAGGCGGGTGGGAACGAAAGCGGTTTGCCTTCTCTGCGCCCCTGCGCCTCTGCGCGAGGTTGCTTCCTGTCTGGCGGCGGATGGGACGGGGAGGTTTTCGCGCAGAGGCGCAGAGGCGCGGAGGTTGGGGACAGCGATGTTGTGGCCTCCTTCGCGATCTTTGCGGCTTCGCGTGAGGCAAAAGTGGAATGGAACCAACGACTCAAACCGGTAGCCATGGCCAAGGTGGGGAGACGGAGAAGAACGGACCGCGTGGGCGGAGTTGCAATGGCACGTCGCATATGCGACGTGCGGATGCAAATGGGCGGTGGGCAAGGCGGGTTCCGGGCGAAGGCGGTTCGGGAGTTCCCGGTGGCCAGGCTCCAGTTTCCGGATCCGTGCCGGGCCACAACCGCGTTGCGGTTGGGATCCGACGGGGCGGGGTGACCCAGGGTAGGCCTCGTGCCTCGGCCAACCCTGGGCTTGGGGACATAACGCCGTTGGCGTTGGTGGCCTTCTAAGTGTGGGCTGTCCTCTGTCGGTGCTCCGCACCTGTCGCGGAGGGGGAGGGAACGGAGGGGCTTTGTTCCTCTGCGTCCGCCGAGTTCTCGTCTGACCCGGGTGGCTGAACGATTGAAATCGGCGGCGGCATCGGGCAGAACGGGAGGCATGACTCACCGAACTTTCCCCGGATGCCGCCTTCTAGTTTGTCTGATGGCCCTGGTGGCGTCCGTTGTGGGGTGGGCACAGGTCATGGTGAGTCCGACCGCGGTGTTGGGCACCGATCTGGGAACGGGCAGCGAAGAGTCGCCGCTCGTGCATCTCATCGATCAATCGGGGGTGGAACGTCCGTTCGTCAGCGGGACAACCCTGTTCGATGTCTACTTTGCGGTGCCCCACCAGACGCTCGCGTCCAACCGTCCGGCGGCCAACTGGATGAGCGAGGTCGCGTTCACCCTGCCGCTCCAGGGCTACATCGAGTTCGATCTGGGCGCGTCGCGGACCGTCCGCAAGGTGGCGCTGTGGACGGTGACACCCGAGCGGGTGACGCTGCGGTTCTCGGAGGATGCATCGGCCCTGGCGACGGCTCCCTCCGCTGGAACCTTCACGCTGATGAACCACTCGAGCTTCGATCCCAGCTTCGGGGTCGACCTCCTGACGCTCGCTTCGCCGCAGAGGGGCCGATATATGCGGATCGACATCGAATCCACGTACATGTTCGTCCCCGGGTTGACCTTCACCTACGCGATCCTCGGTGAGGTGGTCGTGTCCGCGGCACCCGAAGCGGTTCCTACGCTGGCGATCACGCGTCAATCCGATGGCGATATCGAGGTGACCTTTGATGGCACGCTCCAGTCGGCGTCGGCCATGGATGGGCCCTTCACGGACGTGCCGGGCAATCCGCGGGGCAGCGTGGTGCTGTCCGCCGCAGGACTGGCGGACCGGCAGTTCTTCCGGGTGAGGTAAGGGGGGAGTTTGAAGGTCGTCCCCGGAGTGAACCTCGGCAATCTCGGTGGTTTCCTTGCGGGGGGTGGGTCGGGTAGCGTGGGACGCAGGCGCGCATGTCTTCCACGAATCCGATCCTCGATCCGAGTCCGTTCAGCGGGCATTACCACTGCCTTCGCCAGTTGCGGCGCGTGCTGGAGGCGTTCCTCCCACGGACGCGTCCGGCGTCGGGCGGGCTGTGCGTGGATCTGGGCTGTGGCATGGGACCGTACCGGCCCTTGGTGGAGGGCGCGGGATACCGTTATCTGGGCGCGGACATTGCGGTCACGCCGACGAAGGACGTGGAGATCGGGGAGGATGGTCGCGTGGCGATGGCGGATGGCACGGCGGCGTGCGTGCTGTCGACCCAGGTGCTGGAGCATGTCCCGGATCCGCCGGGATACCTGAAGGAAGCACGGCGGTTGCTGGCACCGGGCGGGGCGCTGATCCTGTCCACACACGGTCACTGGACGTTCCACCCGACGCCGACGGATTTCTGGCGGTGGACGAATCCTGGGTTGCGGAAGGTGATCACGGAAGCGGGTTTCGACATCGTGGAGATGGAAGGCGTGATGGGGCCGCTGGCGACGTCGTTGCAGATGATGTCGAATGCGCTGCGGACGCAGATTCCGCGCCCGCTCTTGCCACTGTTCCACGGGGTTTGGCAGGCTTTCATCCGCTGTGCGGACGCCTTGCACCGGGCGCCGGCCCGGAATGCGGATGCGTGCGTCTTCGTGGTGCGAGCGGTGAAGAGAGGCTGACATCATGGCATTGGAACGGCTGGGACTGGACTGGGCGTCGTGGTCCGAATGCGGTCAGGAACACCTGGAACGGTACCTGTTCGCGTCGGAGCGGATCCGTGGCGCGCGGGTGCTCGATATCGCGTGCGGCACGGGCTACGGCTCCTGGGTGCTGGCGCAGGCGGGTGCGTCGGCGGTCGTGGGCGTGGACCGCGACGAAGAGGCCGTCGTGG
>JBIKWS010000408.1:0-4458 GCA_044356195.1 Cyanophyceae cyanobacterium | reverse complement strand
CACCCCCGAGAAGGTGGATCCCGACGCCCTCAACCGTTGCGCCGCCGCCCTCGCCATCCTGGCCTACACCCTCGCCGACCTCGAACAGACCCTCCCGCGCTGACACGTCGGGGTTTTGGGTTTCAAGAAGTCCGGCAGCCTGGAACCTGACCTCTGGCAACATCCCCTTGACCGCGTTCCCGACGCCAACGGCGTTTCTCGCCCTCCTCCCAAGCGACCTGCCAAACGGTCAGCCCCCCCAGTTGCAACGGGACGTCGCATATGCGACGTGCCATTGCAACTGGCGACTGGCCTCTTGGAACTGGGAACTCCCCCCGGGCTTGAAACTTGAATCTGAAAACTTGAATCTTCTCACCTTCTCATGAACTCGAAGCTGTTTGCCACGCTGGCCTGCGCTGCCCTCACGGCCACCACCGCCCACGCGGCCGAATCCGTGCGGCTCTCCCTCCGCCTGATGGCCGATGGCCTCGTCTCGCCGCTCAGCTTCAACGCCCTTCCCGATGGCCGCGCCCTCGTCGCCGATCAAGTCGGGAACATCCGCCTGATGAAGTCCGGAGGCGGCCTGGAGGAAGGCGATGTCCTCAACCTCGCCTCGCGCCTCTCGAAGGTGAACCACAACTCCTTCGACGAACGCGGCCTCCTCAGCGTGGCCCTGCACCCCCGTTTCGCCGCCAACCGCCGCGTTTTCATCGCGTACACCGCCCCACGCCGCGCCTCCGCCCCGGCGGAGTTCGACTGCACCCTGCGCGTCTCCGAGTTCAAGCTTCCTGCCGCTGAACCCCTCCGCATCGATGCCGCCTCCGAACGGATCGTCTTCGAGGTCGACAAGCCCTACTTCAACCACAATGGCGGGCGCATCGCCTTCGGACCCGATGGCCAGCTCTACATCTCCGTGGGCGACGGCGGTGGCCCCAAGGGTTGCGACATCGGCAACGGCCATGCGCCCGAGGGCAACGGCCAGAACCTCCGCACCCACCTCGCCAAGATCCTCCGCATCGACGTCGAAGGCACCTCCGGTGCGCAGGCGTATCGGATCCCGTCGGACAATCCTTACGCCGACGGCAAGGACGCCCTGCCCGAGATCTGGGCCTATGGCGTCCGCAACCCGTGGAGCCTGACCTTCGACCGCGGCGGCACCCGGGAACTCTTCGTCGCCGATATCGGCCAGATGCGCTGGGAAGAGGTCAACATCATCCACCGGGGAGCCAACTACGGCTGGCCCTTGCGGGAGGGATACGAGGGATTCAACCGCGAGCACCCCGAACAGGCCCCCACCGGCCTTCCCGAAAAGGGCCTTCGCGGGGAACCCCTCGCCAACCCGATCACGACCTACAAGAACCCCAGCGGGTTCCGGAAGGACCCCGAGGCCCTCGGTATCAGCATTACTGGCGGATACGTCTACCGCGGCAAGGCCCTCAAGGACATCGAAGGCGATTACGTCTTCGGCGATTGGTCCGGTGCCCAAGGCACCCCGCAGGGTCGCCTCTTCATCGCCCGCCGGCCCACCACCCCGTCCAGGAGCGCCTGGCAGATCGACACCATCCGGATCAATGGCCCGGGAAAACTCTTCGGCTGCGTCTGCGCCTTCGGCGAGGACAACGACGGCGAACTCTACGTCCTGACCAACGGTTCCACTGGTCTCACGCCCGGCCGCGGCAAGGTCTGGCGCCTCGAACCCGATACGACGCCGTAGGAAGGGAAGTTCCCAGTTTCCAGATTCCAGTTCCCAGTTTTGTAGGCCGGGTGACCTCACCCGGCGTTAAAACTGGCCACTGGTCACTGGAAACTTCCTTCAAACTTGAATCTTCAAACTTCAAACTCCCCTGGAATCCGGGACACTGCACCCGGTGCGTGAACGCTGGCAAAAATTCCTTGAAGATGCGGAGACCTACTTCCTCGACGTCATCTTCCAGCAACGTCCCGGCAAGAAGGCCACCGCCCTCCGTGCCACCCTGCAGGTCCTGTCCCACGTCTTCGCCGGCGCGGTCAAACTCCGCCGGGTCCTCTACAACGCACGCATCTTCCGCGACGCCACCCTCGGCGTGCAGGTCATCGCCGTCGGCAACCTGACCGTCGGCGGCACCGGGAAAACCCCCGTCGTCGAGAAGTTCGCCCGCGCCCTCCAGGACGCCGGGCGCAAGGTCGCCATCCTTTCCCGCGGCTACCGCTCCAAGCCCAAACCCCTCCTCCAACGCCTCCGCGACCGTGTCCTGCTCAAGACGGACACCACCCCGCCCCGCATCGTCAGCGACGGCCAATCCCTCCTGCTCGACTCCTTCTCCTCCGGCGACGAGCCCTACATGCTCGCCTCCAACCTCCGCGACGTTGTCGTCCTGGTCGACAAGGACCGCGTCAAGGCGGGCCGTTACGCCGTTGAAAAATTTGGATGTGACACCCTCCTGCTCGACGACGGCTTCCAGTATTGGCGACTCCGGGGTCGCCGCACCGACGTCGTCCTCGTGGATTCGCAACAGCCCTTCTCGAACGGGTACATGCTCCCCCGCGGCACCCTGCGCGAACCCCCGTCCCATCTGCGCCGCGCCAACGTCGTCTTCCTCACCAAGGTTGACCGCTCCACGCCCGCACACTCCGCCCGGATCGACGAACTGCGCGTCCGCGTCGCCAAGCTCAACCCGGCGGCCGACATCATCGAGTGCGTCCATCACCCGCTCTATTTCGAGAACGTCTTCGGGGACGACCGTCACGGCCTGGATCTCCTCAAGGGCCGGAAGGTTGCGTCGCTGAGCGGCATCGCCCAACCCGAGAGCTTCGAATCCAAGCTCGTCGAGCTTGGCGCCGAGATCGTCCTCGCACGGCGCTTCGCCGATCACCACCGCTTCAACCAGCAGGAGGTCCTGCACGCCATCAATAGGGCCAAGAAGCGCGGCGCCACCATGCTCATCACCACGCAGAAAGACGCCGTCCGCTTCCCCAAGCTCGATCGCCGCGACATCCCCGTCTACTTCATGCGCGTCGAGATCAAGATCGTCGCTGGCGCGGAAGGCTTCGAGGAATGTGTCAGCCGCATCTGCTTCCGCTGATACAAAAATGGGCCGCGTGCGCACACGCGGCCCATCCCCTTTCGCTGCCCGGTGGGGGCACCCGGCCTTCAGACCCGAGTTGCCAGTTGCCAGAACCCAGTCGCAAGTTCTGTGACCGGGAACTGGTGACTCCCGGTGCAGGCCTCGTGCCCCCACGCGGCGCAGCCATGGTCCCTGCCGGGTGGGGCACCCGGCCTTCAAACGAGGTTCCGAGTCATGGCAGCGAACGTCAGGACGCTGTTCGACCGGCAACAGCCAACCGTCAGACCGCCCGTGAACGCACGCGCCGGACGATGGCAAATGCGCCCAAAGCCCCACCTGCGATCATGGCCATCGTTTCAGGCTCGGGAACCGGCGTCAGGAATCCGCGGATTTCACCTCCGCCGAAAGTGGAGCTGTGGATGTTGAAGTAGGCTCGTCCGGACTGCAGGTAACCCAGGAGTGCCGCCTCCGCCGAAGCGACAGTCCCACCGTTGTTGTTGAAAAAACTGGTGTTGTACGTCGCGGCGGATGCCAGATCGTAATTCCTGGAGTAGGAACCCCAGTTCCCCGCCTGCCAGGAAAACAAGTGGTGCGGAACACCGGATGAACCCTAGCCTCGCGCCATGGTGCCGACGCCTCCGCAATCCAAGATACCGTCGCAATCCCTCGTCGAGCGCACAGTCGAGAGCCCGCTGGGTCCCCTGCGCCTCGGTGCCACCGCGGACGGCCTTTGCCTCCTCGAATTCGATGATCCCCGCCGTCTCGACAGCGCCCATCGCGGTCTTGATCGCTGGCTGGGTCTTCCCTGCGTCCCGGGCCGCAATGCCCACATCGATCTGGCCGCCTCCCAACTCAAAGCCTACTTCGCGGGAACACTCTCCACCTTCACTGTGCCCTTGGTGTCGCCGGGTACGGCGTTCGAAACCCAGGTATGGACCGCCCTCCGATCCATTCCCTGCGGTGCGACCTGGTCCTATGGCCAACTCGCCACCGCGATCGGCAACCCGCGGGCCCACCGCGCCGTCGGCATGGCCAACGGCCGCAACCGGATCTCCATCCTCATCCCCTGCCATCGCGTCGTGAACACGGGCGGATCCCTCGGGGGATACGGCGGCGGCCTGTGGCGCAAGGACTGGCTCCTGAAACACGAGGCCAGCAGCAGGCGTGATTCCTGACGGCAACAGTACCCGTTCCTGCGCCCGCACCCCTGCTTCACGGAATCGTCCTACATGAAAGCCATCGCCTCACGCCTGTACCTCCAGGTGCTGTTCGCCATCGTCGTCGGCGTTGGCGTCGGACATTTCCATCCGGAATTCGGCGCGTCCCTCAAGCCGCTGGGCGACGCCTTCATCAAGCTCATCAAGATGCTGATCGGTCCCATCATCTTCACCACGGTGGTTTCGGGGATTGGCGGCATGGGCGACCTGAAGGCGGT
>JBIKWS010000238.1:0-6023 GCA_044356195.1 Cyanophyceae cyanobacterium | reverse complement strand
CGCCACACCCTCGACCTGCTCCTCCTCGACGCCAACGCGCAGCTTGAACTCATCGCGGCGCGCTATCGTCTCGAACGCCTTCCGGAATCGTTGAACCTCATCGTCGTCGATCGCGACATGGGCGATGAGCGCCGCGGCGTGCATTCCCTTTCCGGCGGCGAGTCCTTCCTCGTCTCGCTGGCGCTGGCGCTGGGACTCGCCTCACTGACTTCGAGCCGGATCCGGATCGAATCACTCTTCATCGACGAAGGCTTCGGCAGCCTCGACCCGGAAACCCTCAACACCGCCATGGGCGCCCTCATGCACCTCGAAGCCCAGGGCCGGAAAGTGGGCGTTATCTCCCACGTCACCGAGATGGCCGATGCCATCCCTGTGCAGATCCGCGTCGTCCGCGGCCGCAACGGTGCCTCCCGCTTGGTCGTCCCCGGCCAGGAATCCGCACGGCTGTAGGAACGATATCGGGGCGGCGATGTCCTCATCGCCTTGGGAAAGACTCCGGAACGGCGACGAGGACGTCGCCACCCCGTTCAAGCCGGCGAAAGTCCATGCAGCGCCGCGTGAGGGCACGCGGCGCGCAAACTTCCATCTCCCCCTGGGGCCGGATCAAAGGCATCTTCCCGTCACATGTCCCCCTTGGAGAAACGTCGCGCGACCCCGACATGCCGTCCCTGGTCGCTGGCCATGGCCCTGCTGACCTTCGTGGCCTGTGTCGGACCGGTGATGGCCCAACGCCCATCCGGCCCCGAGGCCCACCGCCGTGAAGCCCTGACCCGCGGCGGCGATCCCGCCCGCGGCGCGGCATTGTTCGCCGACGCCCAACGCCTCGCCTGCGCGAACTGCCATTCCATTGACGGTTCCGCCAGCAAGGCCGGACCCGACCTTCAGGCGATCGGCGACAAGTTCGGCCGACGGGATCTCGTCGAGGCCGTGTTGAATCCGTCGGCGACGATCGCTCCCGGTTACGGCACGGTGATCGTGGAGACCAAGGCGGGCCTCCAATATCAGGGTGTCCTCAAGCAATCGGACGCGCGCCAGATCCAGATCATGGGTGGCGACGGGAAGTTGGTGACGCTGCCGAAGTCCGACATCGAATCGCAGTCCGGGACGACCGTCTCGCTGATGCCCGAAGCCTTGCAGGCCGGGCTGACCCCGCAGGAGTTCGCGGACCTCATCGAGTATCTGGCGACGCTGAAGCAGCCGGAGTCCGCGCTCGCCGGGAACCGTGGCATGCCACGCAACATCCCGATCCTCGCCCGTCCCGTGCGTGTGGAACCGTTCTTCACCGAGGATCTGCGCGTGGGCCCCGGGAAGGTCCAGGCCGGCCTGACCGGCGTCTACCAGGTCCCGGGCCGCACCAACGATTTCCTCGTGCTCCACCAGAAGGGAATGATCTGGAAGATGGTGAAGACGGCCACCGGGGAAACGAAGTCGGTGTTCGCCGACCTCACCGCCGAAGTCTTCAGTGAACGCGGACCGAACGGTCTTCTGGGAATGACGTTCCATCCGAAGTTCCGTCAGAACCGGAAGTATTACCTGAAGTACCAGATCTTCGAGGAAGGCACCGTCGCCACGATCCTCGTGGAGAAGCAGTTCTCGCCGGATTTCCTCGGCGATTCGGGCATCCCCGGCCGACGCCTGATCCTCATCAAGAGCGTGGCGGAAGATCACAGCGGCGGTTGCGTCGAGTTCGGGCCGGATGGGTTCCTGTATTTCGCCATGGGCGACACCGGTCCACACAACGATCCCAACGGACACGCCCAGAACATGAGCCTGCTCCTCGGCAAGATGATGCGTCTCGACGTCGACCGCGCCGACCCCGGCAAGGCCTACGCCATCCCACGCGACAATCCGTTCGTCGGCCAACCCGGCATCCCGCCCGAGATCTGGGCGTCGGGCTTCCGCAATCCGTGGCGCTTCTGCTTTGATCCCGCCAATGGCGACCTGTGGGTCGCCGACGTCGGTCAGGATCGCGTCGAGGAAGTCGCCCTCGTCCGACGCGGCGAGAACCACGGCTGGAGCGTGTACGAAGGGTTCGAACCGTTCTCGAACCAATACCGTCAGGCAGGCCGGACGTTCACTCCACCGGTGTTCGCGTACGGTCGGAGGTACGGAAACTCCATCACCGGCGGATACGTCTATCGCGGCGACAAGCGTTCCTCGTTCAACGGCGTCTACCTCTGCGGCGACTACACCTCGAAGCGCATCTTCGGCGTCCGTCAGGAAAACGGCGTGCTGAAGGACGTCCGCCAGATCGCCACCGTCCCCCAGGGCCTCGTCTCCTTCGGCACCGACGAAGCCGGCCACATTTACGTCGTCGGCTTTGAAGGGAGGATCTACCGGATGGACTTTTCGGAGGCGCAGTTTGATGGGGAGACGGAGCCTGGAACGGCTGTGGTTCCCGGGCGCTGACCGAAGCTTGGCTCCAAGAGGCCAGGCCTGTTCGGGGCGGCGATGTCCTCATCGCCACGAGGAAAGGCTTTGGCGGGGCGACGTGGACGTCGCCACCCCGTCACCAAGCGGGGCGCCCAACATGGAACCAATTTCCGGATTGCCACCCTCGTGCCCTTGCAGCGGGATGGCGCGATGAAGGCTGCCCCATTGAATCCGTCTCCACCCGACCTCACAGGCATCCTCCACTTCCGTGCGATCTCGGCGCGGATTGGAACCGCGGGCCAGCCCACAGCGGCACAGTTCGCGCTGATCCGCGAGGCGGGTTATGACATCGTGATCAACCTGGCGCTGCCGACCTCGGACAATGCCCTCGCCGACGAGGGGAGCCTCGTGGCGGGACTGGGGATGACGTACGTCCACATCCCGGTGAACTTCACCCGGCCCACCGCCGGGGACTTCGAGGCGTTCGCGGGCGTGCTCGATGCCTTCCGAAGCCGCCGGGTCTTCGTCCACTGCGCCATGAACATGCGGGTGTCGGCGTTCGTGTTCGTCTACCGGGTCCTGCGCGGCGAGGCCACGCGGACGGAAGCTTGGCACGACCTGAAGGCCATCTGGGAACCCTACGAAACCTGGGCCCGGTTCATCGAGGAACGGTTGTCGGCGGGTGGGGACGCCTCCCCCGGGGCCGAATCCAATCCGCCGCAGGCATTGACGTGCGGCGGGCATCGGGAATGTTGGTGGCCCTGCGTGAATTCATGAAGCCTTCCTCCCCCACTCCGGTCCGGAACGTCCTCGGCGAACGTCTCGAACCCTGCTGCTTCGCGCCGGTCACCGGCTTCTTCCGCGATGGGTACTGCCGGACGGACGCCAACGACCGGGGGCGTCACGTGGTGTGTGCCCAGGTGACGGCCGAGTTCCTCGCGTTCAGCCGCGACGCCGGAAACGACCTCACCACCCCGCGGCCCGAGTACGAGTTCCCTGGGCTCAAGCCCGGTGACCGCTGGTGCCTTTGCGCCCTTCGCTGGAAGGAGGCCTACGACGCGGGATGCGCCCCGCCCGTCATCCTCGAAGCCTGCCACGAACGCGTCCTCGAATTCATCCCGCTCGCCGCCCTCCAAAGCCATGTCCTTCGCCCCGGTACCTGACGCCTCGCCCGACATCACCGGCGGCTGGCGATTCGACAATTCCTACGCCCGGCTTCCATCCGCGTTCTTCAGTCGGGTCCGCCCAACCCCTGTCTCACGTCCACACCTCGTCCTCTTCAACCGGGCCTTGGCCCTCGACCTGGGACTCGACGCCGCCACGCTCTCCCGGCCGGAGGCTGCCTCCATCTTCGCCGGCAATGAGATTCCGCCCGGGGCGGATCCCATCGCTCAGGCTTATGCCGGACACCAATTCGGCAACCTGACCCGGCTGGGCGACGGCCGGGCCATCCTGCTGGGTGAACAGCTCACGCCTGCCGGAGCGCGCTACGACATCCAGCTCAAGGGACCCGGACCCACCCCCTACTCGCGCCGGGGGGATGGCCGCGCCGCGTTGGGGCCGATGCTCCGCGAGTACCTCATCAGCGAAGCGATGCATGGCCTGGGGATCCCCACGACCCGCAGCCTTGCCGTCGCCACTACGGGCGAACCCGTCTTCCGCGAAGAACCCCTTCCCGGTGCCGTCCTGACCCGCGTGGCCGCCAGCCACATCCGCGTGGGGACATTCGTGCTGTTCTCCGCGCTGGGCGACATCGATTCCCTCCGCCAGCTCGTGGACCACACCCTGGCGCGACATTTCAGCGACGCGTCCCCGGAACCCGCGGAGCGGGCACTGGCCCTTCTGAAGGGCGTCGTGGAACGGCAGGCGTTCCTCATCGCCCAATGGATGCGCGTCGGCTTCGTCCACGGCGTGATGAACACCGACAACATGGCGCTCTCGGGCGAGACGATCGATTACGGTCCCTGCGCCTTCATCGATGCCTACGATCCGGACGCCGTGTTCAGTTCGATCGATCACCAGGGCCGATACGCCTTCGGCAACCAGCCCAGCATCGCCGGATGGAACCTCGCCCGTTTTGCGGAGGCGTTGATCCCTGTCCTGCACCCCGATTCTGCCCAGGCTCTCGCGATGGCGCAGGAGGCCGTCCGACAGTTCCCGGACCAATTCCGCAAACACTGGCTCACCGCCATGCGCGGAAAGATCGGTCTGTTCCATGAGGAACCGGAAGATGAAGGCCTCGTCAACGACCTGCTGGCCGCGTTGCTGGCCAGTGAAGCCGACTACACGACCACCTTCCGGGGGCTTCATCCGACCCTTCGTCCGGAGCGCGTGCCTGCGGAGTGGCACGCCCGTTGGACAGCGCGGTTGAGCCGCCAGCCGCAAACCGTGGAGGAAGTGCTCCAACGCATGCGCGCCCACAACCCGGCCGTCATTCCGCGGAACCACGCGGTCGAGGAAGCCCTCGAGGACGCCACCCGACGGGCGGATCTCACCCGCTTCCATCGCCTCCTGCAGGCCGTCTCGCGTCCCTACGATGAAGCCGGCCAACCTGCCGAACTCCTGCAACCCCCTCCTGCCGGAACCCCGCGATGCACGACGTTCTGTGGAACGTGATGAACCCCGGAATGCGTAGCAGCCGACGTCAGGAGGCTGGGAAGGAGGAAACCCGCCACGTGAGGGCACGTGGCCTTCAATCCTGAAACTCCCCTACCTCGCGAGCCCGAACTCGCCTTCCCATTCCACCCGTTGCACGCGGCCGTGTGATTCATACCAGACCCGCAGCCGAACCATCGTTCCGTCCTGAAGGCGTTTTCGCCCCAATTCGTGCGCCGGGATCGCCATCGCAACCGTGGTCCGCACCGCCGGCGCAGGGCCGGTGATCTGTTCCACGCGAATGTCCGGTCGACTGGGAATCGGTTCCTTGGCGGAACCCACACGGGAACGCACGACCTCGCGCCCATCGATCTCCACCACCCATTGCGCCCGATCCTGCTTGGGAACGTACGGCCAGCGATAGAAGGCAGGTTCCATGGCGTCCATCGCGCACAAGCCAAGATAAAGGTTCCCGCGGTCCCAGCTGGCGTAGAGGTCCGCGCACGGGGCGGACGACTTCGGCGGAATGAATCCCCGTTCGCGGTCCCACGACTTCAGCGCGTGGGTGGCGGTGAAATCCGCGAAGGGATCCCGCGGCGATCGTGGGATCCCGCCGCGGGCGTCGGATCGCGGCGAAAGGCCTGATCCGCGGATTCGGACCGGATCGAACGAAGCGAAGACGGAGGTCACTTCGGCGTAGGGACGATCGTGGATGTCGACGAGGCCGAAGTTGAAGTTCTCGCCATCGCCGCGGCCGTGCAGCGGTTCATCGGCGTATTGGAACCAATCCACGCCCAGGACGCTCGGTGTGCGGGCAATGAGTTCGAGGGTTCGACGCGCCAATGCGGCGCGCTGGGATTGGCGTTCGACGACAGGATAGATTCCGTGGGTATTGCGATTGCCGGAACGATTCTCGCGGGCGGCCGCGTAGATCTCGGTCACGAGGATCGGCTTGCCGGTGATCTCGTGGAGCGTGTCGAGGTAGCAGCGCAGGAAGGTCCCGTCGTTCCAATCAGCGTTGAGGTTGCTGGAGATGGCGTCGACGAACGGCGCCG
>JBIKWS010000237.1:0-6049 GCA_044356195.1 Cyanophyceae cyanobacterium | reverse complement strand
GTCCTCCTGCCAGGATCTTTCCGTCACGCTGGAGGGCGAGCGTTTGGATCGCCATAGGGGCCTCTGGATTGGCCGCATCAAGGGATGGCATGAAACCCGTGTCCAGCGAACCATCCTCATTCAGGCGCCTCAACAGAGCTTCCTGCTTGTCTCCGCTCTCAAAGACTCCTCCAACAAGGATCTTGCGGTCGGCTTGCACGGCCATTGAGAGGACCGCGTCAACCTTCTTTCCGAGGGCATCCAGTTTGAGATCGTCCGGAGTAACCGTCTGGGCCTGCAGGGCCAGCCCTGCCACAAGGAGGGCAAGGGTGGCAACGATGGATCGGGTGGGTGACATTGTGTGGATGGTGGCTTTTAAGGGGTTGAAGGGGATGGCAGCGGAGCACGGGCCTTTCACAACTCCGGATCCAGTGCGCCGGACTTCAGAAGGAAAAGGAGAGGGCGATCTTTGCCACGGGCCAGAAGCGGAGCCCGCTCAATTTGTCCTCGAAGCTCTGTCGCTCGCGTTCCAAGTCCTCGGCGAGCCCAGCAACCGTGTTGCTGGTCTTCAGGGAAACCTCTGGCTTTCCACTGAACAGGACACCCACTTCCCAGCCGAGGGACCACCGATGGGCCTTGTCGAAATAGAATGCGACGCCGCCGATGCCGACATAGGGGACGAATCGGTTTCCGAGTTTTGTCTCGAGGGTCAGGGATCCGATTTCCTCAGGGCTATAGATATTGTCACCGATCTCGATGTCCTCGTTGTCGGTGTAGTTGAAGCTTCCGCTGAATTCGTTGCTGTTATAGGCCATGCCGACGCTGACGCGTAAGGACCGCTTCTTGAACGGATAGATATCGAGGGTCAGGGGGGCGACCTGAAGCTTCACGTCGGATTTGAAGCTGAGGTTGTCTCCTTCCAATTCAGGGAAGCTGACATTCAGCCAATTGAATCCGCCGCCGACGCCAAAGTGATTGAGGAAGCGCCAGTGTGCCGATCCGCCAACACCGGTGGTGCCAGCCTCAAGTCCAAGGGTGAACGGGCGGTAATCGGGTGCTGGAGGAAGGTTGGATTCCGCATCTTCCGCGTGGAGCTGTGTCCCAGCTGCCGAGATGGCCATCAGGATTCCCAATCCGACCCTTGTGTGGTGTTTGAGCATGGTGGTTTCCGTGTTCTAGTTTGGTTTCATCAGCCACCTCGAAGCCTCAGACCGGTCTGAGCTTCACGAGGAAAGCACCATCCCAGTTTGCCACAGGGGGTGATGGTCCGGAAGACAGGCAGATGCCTCCCGCGGGAGGAGGCAAATGCCTCCTGTGTCTGGCGGGAATTGGCTTCGACTTGGGCAGGTGCACGTCCTTAAATTCGGTGATGCACCGCCTACCCCAGCACCGCCTGATCCGCCGACACGCGGCGTGGTGGACATTGCTCGTTGGGCTGACGGTGACGGCGGTGCTCGGCTGGACCCTCGAACGGGAGGCCGAGACATTGGATCGACAGCGGTTGGCCCTGCGGGTTGCCGAGGTGACCGCGCAGCTGGATGCTCGGCTTGAGAAGTCCGAGATGCTGGTACAGCACCTGCGGGATTACCTGATGTTGAGCGGGGAGAATCGGAATCCCGTGTTCGCCCAGTGGTGTTATGAGAACGGACTGACGATCAACTGCCCGTGGGTCCTCGGCCTTGCCGTGGCCACCAACTGCAACGAGGTGGACCTCCGGACTGTCCTGCCGAAGCCCCCGGCTGAATGGGATGCGGAGGACTGGGATGTCTTGGGCAGTTTGAGGGACTGCAGCCCGATCGAGTGCCAACTTTCGTTGCAGAGCAAGGTGGATGGTGGCCGGCAGTTCCTCTCCGACTACAATCTCCGCTGCTCCTTTAACTACAGCTCTCGCGAGGATCCATTGAAGGGCCGATGGTCGCTCGCCGATGCCATCCGCGGGTCCCGTCTGGGCATGAGTCGACGGGAGAGCGTGATGCTGGATGCGAACGGCAAGGAGATGGTGGGAACGCTTTACTTCGCGCCGGTTTACCGCCCCGGGTTGGCGGATTACCTGGCGAGGCCCGTAGCCCATCTAAACCATCATCGAAGTGCGCGTTGGATGCACCTTTCCGCCGTGATCGTGGCGCCGCTGGACTTTCGGAGGCTCACCGAAGCCGTCTGGGAAGGGTCGACTGCGGACTTGGGTGTGGAGGTCTTCTCTTCAACGAACATTGTCTCGGCGGAGACCTGGCTGAATGGTTCGGGTGGGACTCCCAAGGCGGCTGATCCCGCGTTCAAGCCGTACCTGAGCTACCGTCATGCGTGGCCGATGCTCGGTCATCGATTCACTCTCTTTTTCTACACCACGCCCCTGTTCGAGGCACAATCGCCGCGTCGTCTGGCGAGGACAGCGGCAGCCGCCGGCCTTGTCGTGACACTCCTGGCCACCGCGTTGGTGGGGGTATTCGCGCGAGCCCGCAACCGGGAGGATTCCCTGACGCGGCAGATCCTCGAAGGCCGCGATGCGCTCGCGGCCGCGCAACGGGAACGCGTGAAGATCAGTCGTGACCTGCACGACGGAACCATCCAGTCCCTCTATGCCATCCAGTTGGGGCTGGCGCACACGGCCGGGCGGATGCGATTGGAACCGGCCCACGCCGGCTCGGAGCTCTCCCTGGCGCAGCGGGAACTGGATGCGGTGATCGCCGAGATCCGGCAGTTCATCACCACCGAGGGGGAATCGGGGAAACCGGTGGATCTGGGCACGGTCCTGGAAGCGCTGGCGCAGAGGATGCGCACGGGTAGCACCGCGCGTATCGGGGTCCGGTGCGATCCGGCGGCTTCGGCCCGGGTGACTGGCGACGAGGCGGTCCAACTGGCCAACATCGCCCGGGAAGCGCTGAGCAACGCGTTGCGGCATGGTCGGCCGGAACGTGTCGACATGGACCTGAGGCTGGAGAAGGAGTGCGTTGTGCTGGAGATCGTCGACGATGGAGAAGGATTCAACCCGGAGGCCGGCCGAGGCTCGGGTCTGGGATTGGCCAGCATGGCGGCGCGGGCGCGGGAGGCGGGGGGAGCGTTGGTGGTGGTTTCCTCGCGCGGCAAGGGGACCCATGTGGTGGTGCGCCTGGCGATGCGGTTGGACGAAAGGGCTGAATCCGATGAACGGGAGATGGGGGCTGGCGACGCGTGAATGCCGAGCTCCGAATCCGGGTGCTGCTGGTGGACGATCATCCCATCGTCCGGGATGGCCTACGCCGCATCCAGGCGATGGAGCCCCGCCTCACCATCATCGCCGAGGCGGGGACGCGGAAGGGAGCGGTCGAGATGGCCCGTCGGGAACGTCCCGATGTGATCCTGATGGATGTCCGCTTGCCGGATGGGGACGGCATCGAAGCGTGTCGGGAGATCAAGGCTTTCCTGCCCGGGACCCACGTGTTGTTCCTGACGTCGTATGCTGACAACCGGTTTGTGCTGGCGGCGATGGAGGCGGGAGCGGATGGCTATCTGCTGAAGGAAAGCGGGGGCGAACGGATCGTGGCCGCCATCCGGACCATCGTGAACGGGGGAACGGTCTTCGATCCGGTGATCGCCCGGCGGGCGTTGGGGCGGCAGACAGGAACTACGGCGAATCCGCTGGAATCGTTGACCCAGCTGGAAGGTCGGGTCCTGGCAGAGGTGGCCAAGGGACGAACGGACAAGGAGGTCGCCACCGTGCTGAACCTCACCCCGAAGACGGCGCGGAACTACGTCAGCCGGATCTTTGGCAAGTTGAACGTCCACACCCGGACGGAAGCGGCCCTTGTGTATGCACGGCATTCCGGGCTCATTGCGGAAGATGCGGGGCGGGGGTGAGTGGGTCAGTGGCCAACGGCCAGTTTCCCGGATTCCAGAACTGGGAACTGGGGACCTTACGCCGGAGGCGTTGCAGCCGATAGCCCCGGGTCGTGCGAAGCACGCACCCGGGGAATGGCGTGTCGAGTGGGAATGCGCACCCCGGGAGGGGTGCGAAGATCTGGGAGGCTGCAACCCCTGCCGGGGTAGGTGATTTCTTGGGTACCCGTGACCCGGGGTCGCTTCGCACCCCGGGCTAACGGCTGCAACGCCTCCGGCGTAGGAGGCTGCGTCGGCTGAGGGCACCCGGCCTACAGAGGGAGTTACCAGCCCTCAGTTTCCAGATTCCAGAACTGGGAACTGGCAACTGGAGACTGGCCACTTCCAATCAAGCCCTCGGAGGGAGGGTCTTGTCGACGGGGCTGCGGGTGAGGACCACGTACTGGGGCAGGCCGTCCTTCGTGGGCACCTTGACCTCGCCGACGATGAGGGGGGCGGCGTACTCGACGAACTTCTCGTTCGGGAGGAAGCCATCCTCGCTGATCCAGTCGCGGGGGATGAAGTGCTCGACGTTGGCGATGTTGGCCAGGTCTTCGAGCTCGATGGTCCACTTGTAGGGCTTCGAGCTGAGGCGGACGATCTTGGGCATCATGCCGGACTTGCCGTTGACGGCAGCCTTCACGGCAGCGGTGCCGCAGGCGAAGGCCTCGTCGGAATCCGTCTGGGAGGCGAAGTGGGCGGCGGCGCGCTGGGCGTACCCTAGGAGGACGGTCCGGGTCTTGAGGTTCAACCGGCCCTGGACGATTTCCTTCAGCTTCTCGGAGGCACCCGCGAGGACGGCATGACCGAAGGCGTCGAGCCGGGTCTTGTCGGCCCCGATCTCTTCACCGGCGGCGTTCTTCACGCCTTCACCGCAGACCACTATGCAATACTTGTGGGCGGCGATGGTCTCCTGGACGCGGGCGATGAAGGCGTCCTCGTTGAAGGGGATCTCGGGCAGGAGGATGATGTGGGGCGGCCGGGCCGGATCTCCCTGCTTGGCGAGGATGGTGCCGGCGGCGATCCAGCCGGCGGCGCGCCCCATGACCTCGATGATGCAGCAGGAGCCGTCATCGGTGGCCATGGAACCGACGTCGAACCCGACCTCGGTCACGGTGGCGCAGTTGTACTTCACCACGGAGCCGTAACCGGGGCAGTGGTCGGTGTGCGGGAGGTCGTTGTCGATGGTCTTGGGGACGCCCATGACGCGCATGTCGTAGCCGCGCTTGACCGCCTCCAGATGGATCTTGTGGGCGGTGTCCTGGGAGTCGTTGCCGCCGGCGTAGAAGAAGTACCGGATGTTGTGGGCCTGGAAGACCTCGAAGAGGCGGTCCATGTCCTTGGCGGCCTTTTCGGGCTTCTTCTTGAAATCGATCTTGTAGCGGCAGGTGCCGAGGGCAGCCGCGGGGGTGTAACGCAGGCCTTCGATGGCGCTGCGCTTCTCGTCGCCGAGATCGACCAGTTCTTCGTTGAGGATGCCGAGGATGCCGTTCAGACCGCCGTAGATTTCCTCGATGCACTCGTGGTGCCCTGCCTCGGTGATGACACCGGCGACGCTCGCATTGATGACGCTGGTGGGACCACCCGATTGGGCGACCAGGAGATTGCCGTTGAGTTCAGCCATATCGGTAGAAAGTTCGGGTGACAGTGCCGTGCTGGGGAAGGGGGTGGCAAGACTGGACCCACAGGAAGAACGGGATGGGTGGCTTTATCGCCGCCTCGTGACCTCGTCAGCGACGACGCAAAGAGGCGCCCCGCAGTTGCCCACGGGACGCCTCAACCTATGCGTAACTCAAGCCGCCCACCCACCCGGGCTGACGGACACGCAGCTCAATAGCCAGTGCCGTGCCAAGGTTTATAACCTGCGTTGGTAACCCCGGTGCTTGGCTGGAATGTCACATCCTTGTCCAACAATTGCAGCGGGTTGCGCCTTGCGAGCCGTCCGAAATCCGCCAACCCCGACAAATCTCGCCAACTTTAGCCTCGGCCCCGGGCGCGCTGGATGGATTCAGGCAACACGGCTGCGATCCGTGCGACGTCTTCGGTGGTGTTCTCGCGTCCGAAGCTGAATCGGAGCAGGGAATGACATTCCGCCGGGGGCACGCCCATGGCCTGGAGGACGTGACTGGGTTCCAGCGAACCGGCAGAGCACGCCGACCCACTCGAAGCGCAGATCCCTTCAAGGTCCAGGTTGGCCAACAACGCGATGGCGTCGGCC
>JBIKWS010000236.1:0-6052 GCA_044356195.1 Cyanophyceae cyanobacterium | reverse complement strand
AATCCCACGCCTCCGGTGTGAGGTCATCCCGGAGGGATCGAAGCCGATAGCCCCGGGTCGTGCGAAGCACGCACCCGGGGGATGGCGTGTCGGAGTGGAATCCGCACCCCGGAGGGTTGCGAAGATTCGGTAGGCTGCAACTCCTGCCGGGGTTGGTTCCCTTTCCCACATGAACCCGGGGTGCGCTTCGCGACCCCGGGCTACCCGCTTCAACGCCTCCGGCGTACCCAAAGAGACTGGGAACTGGCGACTCGCGACTGGGAACTTCCTCCCTGCGGCGACAGCCGCAGGGTCGATGTTCGATCTTCAAACCTTCGGGGAGGATCGGCATTGTCGCGGGGCCTCGATGCTATTCAACAGTTGGACCTTCGTCGTGTTCCTGGGGGTGGTGTTCGCGTTGCATTACGCGAGCCGGCGGGCGTTCTGGCAGGTGGGCGTGCTGACGGTGGCGTCGTTCGTGTTCTATGGATGGCACACGCCGTGGTTGGTGATCCTGCTGATCCTGTCGACGGCAGTGAACGCGCAGGCGGCGCAATGGCTGATGGCGGAAGGATGGAGTCCGCAGCGGCGTCGGGTGGTGCTGTTCGGGGCGCTGGGGTTCAATGTCGGGGCGCTGGCGTTCTTCAAGTACTTCGGGTTGCTGGTGACGACGCTCGTTCCGGAGGCGTTGCGGGCGCGGATGCCGGCGTGGTTCTCGGAGGTCCCGCTGCCGATCGGCATCTCGTTCTATACGTTCCAGGGCATCAGCCTGGTGGTGGAGTCTTGGCACGCGGGTACGAAGGGGTTCCCCGGCTTGATGCCGCCGCGCGGACCGCGGGAAGTGGGCTGGTTCCATGCGCGGGTGTGGTTCTTCAAGGCGTTCTTCCCGCAATTGATCGCCGGCCCGATCGTCAAGGCGGCGGATTTCTTCCATCAGATCGGACCGAAGCGTTGGGCGGACGTGGATTGGTCGGGGGCATTGAGGAAGCTGGTGCTGGGTTTCTTCCTGAAGATGGTGGTGGCGGACAACCTGAAGGAGGCGACGTCGCTGTTGAGCCATCCGGGATTCCTGGAGGTGCCGCGGTTGAACTTGTGGCTGCTGCTGTATGGGTTCTCGTTCCAGATCTTTGCCGATTTCGCTGGGTATTCGTTCATCGCGCAGGGGTTGGCGAAGCTGTTCGGGTATGAATTGCCGCTGAACTTCGATCACCCGTACCTGTCGACGAGCCTGACCGAATTCTGGCGACGGTGGCACCTGTCGCTGTCGAGTTGGTTGCGCGAGTACCTGTATATCCCCCTGGGTGGAAACCGGCGGGGCGAGGTCCGGACCTACATAAACCTCTTCCTGGTGATGTTCCTGGGTGGGTTGTGGCACGGGGCGGCGTGGAGCTATGCCGCGTGGGGCACGGCGCATGGCCTGTTCCTCGCGCTGGAACGCCTGACCGGCATCGGGCGTGCGGATCCGACGCGCCTGCCGCTGTGGCGTCGGGCGCTGGGCATCGTGGTGACCTTCCATGTGGTGTCTTTGCTGTGGTTGCTGTTCCAGTTTCCTGACATCCGGCACGCGGGAGCGTACGTGCGATGCCTGTTCACGAATCCGGGCGGGGCGCTACCGCAGTCGATCTTCGTGATCGCGGTCTTCTGCCTGCCCGCCGTGCTGTATCACGCGTGGGGTGCCAGCCGCGGGTGGCGCGGTCGGATGGGGCCGCTGTGCTCGGGGCGCGTGGAAGCGCTCGTCTATGGCGTGTTGTTGTTCCTGATCCTGGTGAACGCGGGGGCGTCCGGGGATTTCATCTATTTCCAATTCTAGGAGCCGACACGATGCGACCCACGACACGACATGCGCTCCAGATCCTCGCCGTCACCGCGGTGATCCTCGGGCTGTGGCAGGTGTGCCTCCGCGGCTTCGGATGGGAAGCGCGCTTTGCCGAATCCAACTACTTCGCCAACCGGATCCGGATGGAGGAATACCTGTTCCGCGGAGCTGCGCCGAAGCACGTGCTGGTGGGTTCGTCGCTGAGCGGACGATTGCTGCCGGAGTACTTCGCGGGAACCGGGCTCTCGGATTTTGCGACGCTGGGCCTCGACGGTTCGATCCCGCTGGTGGGATTGGATGTGCTCGGTCGCCGCGCGGACCTGCCCGCGGTGGTTTTCGTGGAGACCTACCTCGTCGAGAAGGACTGGGGCGCGAACGATCGGCTGCTGATCGAGGGATTGGCGTCGCCGGGAACGACGCTGGCCCAGCACGTGCCCATGGCACGGGCGTCGCGCCGGCCGACGAGCCTGATGTATTCGGCGGTGAAGTTGCGGAAGGAATCGGGGGCAGGCGGACTCATTGAAACGAACGCGCCGGACGTGCGGGAGCCCGGGCCCGCGATGGAGGTCGGGGTGCCTTCCGAGGCCTTGGTGGCGCAATGGCGGGAACGGATGCAGGCGTTGAAGGCGCGCGGTGTGCGCGTGGTGTTCGTCGATCTTCCCGGCGGCGAGGTGCGCATGCCGGGACCCCGGCGGTCGCCGGATCTGGTGGATCGGTTGGTGACGGAGTTCGGGGCGGCGCGCATCGATCTGCGGGTGGAGTGGTTCGGGCGCGGCTGGAAACCGCGGTACACGGACGGGCGGCATCTGGACGCGGGATCGGCGCGGGCCACGGCGCGGTTGTTGGCCGAACGGGTTGAAAAGGGAATGTGACGCGCATGCGCCCGATTTCGAGAACGTGGATCCTCGCCGCGACCTGCGCGGCGGCCGTGATGGCAGCGACGTGTGGATTGGCCGCGCCGCCTTCCGGGGAGGCCTTGCTGAAGACCGACCTCCTCGCCGTGTTCGCGCATCCGGATGATGAAACGGGTGTGGCTCCGTTGATCGCGCACTACGCGCTCGGCGAAGGCAAGGGGGTGGTGCCCGTGTACTGCACCCGGGGCGAAGGAGGGGCGAACATGGTGGGCCGCCAGGGCGGCGCCGCACTCGGGATCCTGCGCGAGGCCGAGTTGCGCGACTGTCTCCAACGGTTGGGCGTCCGGCAGTGGTTCTTCCTGGAGCGCGAGGACTTCGCCTACACCGAGGATCTCCAGGCGACCCTCGAACGGTGGGATGCGGACGCGACGTTGGAACGGTTGGTGCGATTCGTCCGCGCGTTGCGCCCGGAAGTGGTGGTCACGATGAATCCAGCGCCCACGCCCGGGCAGCATGGTCACCATCAGGCCGCCGCTTGGCTGGCGGTGGAGGCCTTCGATGCGGCGGCGGATCCCCGGCGGTTTCCCGACCAGATCGCGTTGGAGGGACTGACGGTGTGGCGCCCCCGCAAACTCTATGTGGGCGGCATGGGACCGATGGCCACCACGGTGGTCACAACGAACGCTCTTCCTGACGGACGCATTCCGGCCGTGGTTGCCGGTGAGGCGTTGGCGAATCATCGCTCGCAGGGATTTGGAGGGATTGCCGGTTCGGCGTGGTTGCGTCGGCCGCAGACGCTGGAGTTGGTGAAGTCGGTGGTCCCATTCGTTGCCGGAGAGACGAACCTCTTCCGCGGATTGCCCATCGAGGGCGCGACGCCGCCGCGCGTGGCGACGCCGCCGGTTTCGAAACTGGCCGTTCCGGTCGCTTTGCGTTTTCTGCCACGTCCGGCGGTCTCGCGTTATCTGGACTGGGTCGAGGATCACGCGATCCCGAATTCCGCGACCTTCGAAGCCGATGTTCCCGTGGTGATGGGAGTGGCGACGCCGGTGCCGCTGGAGGTGTTGGACTTTCCGGGAACGCCCGCAGGGAAGCTGCGCCTGGCCGTGCCCCCAGGTTGGCAGGTCTCTCCCTCGGAGGTCGACGTGGCCGTGCCCGGGCAGGCCCCGACCTATTTCAGGATCCTCCAGGTGACGGCTCCGCCCGGCGCTGCCGATGTCGAGATGGTGGCGAGCGGGAAGGTCGGGGGACAGGACGTGTCCGCACGGGTGCGGTTTCATCCGGTGCCGTCGATCGCGATCCCGCGGAAGGACGGATTGGCGTTGGAAGCGGCAGCGGATGATGCCGGGTGGCGCGGGGTGCCGGCGGTGGAGATCCCGCACACACGCCCATGGCAGGGAACGGTGACCTCGGCGAAGGATCTGTCAGCGACGTTCCGCGCCGCGCACGACGGCGAGCATCTGTGGGTGGAGGTGCGCGTGATGGATGACGTGGTGGTCTCCAATCTCGCACCCGACGACATTCGGGGCCATTGGCGGAGTGATTCCGTGGAGGTGTGCATCGATCCCACCGGGGAGGCCGAGCACACGTTCGGGAGCTTCAAGCTGGGGATTGTGCCATTCGATCGGAGCGGGGTGGTGCGCGGAGTCCGGGACGCCGACGCGAAGCCGGGCGCGTTGGAGCGGGTGTCGCTCGGAACGCAGCTTTCCTCGCAGCGGTTGCCGGATGGTTACCTGGTGCGTGCGCGCATCCCGTGGACGGAGGCTGGCGTGGACGTGGCGAAGGTGCGAACGCTGGGGTTCAACGTGCTGATCTATGACGGCGACAAGGCCGATGCCGCACCGGGGGAGAACATAAACCGGGCCCGCCTGGGGTGGTCGCCAAGGGCAGGTGTGCAGGGGCGTCCGGAGGACTGGGGGCGGATCACCTTGGGACCTTGATTTTTGGGAGGCAAAGGGGTCGCATACATAAATTGTACATTTCGTGAGCGGAGCGACCCAGGAAGGGGAAATGTAGAATTTAAAGATGTGACCCCATTGTTCCGAGTGACTCCATTGTTCCGCCGTCGCTTGTCAGCGACACTTCCAAGCTAATAAAGGCAGCCAAGATAAGGCGTTCGAAGCAGTTCTCGGAGCGGCTCGGGACATCGATGCCGCTTACGAGGCTGAGATTGCGAAAACAGGCACTACCATGACCCGCGCAGTCTGGCAGAGAATCATTGAAGGGAAATCAACAGCGATTCCATGATGGACTACTACGAACTTTCATCAAAGAGCCCAAGTCCTGAAACACCGGATAAAGTGTGGCTTGCAGAAGCGCAGAAAACCCTTCTTTGCAATGGTTGTAATGCCCCTCGCATGACCATCGAAGGCATTGATGTGACAATCCAGGGTGTGCCCGACAAATCTGCGTTGAATTTCGTGCCTGGCATCTGTGTTGGTGTCGCCGAAGTTCGTTTCTTGCGTGCTCTGTTGCCGGAAGAGCCAGCAGCATTCTTGCGTTTCGGCAAAATATTCGACTGCAACAAGTGGGAGACTCCAGACAATGTGACTTTCATTGGCCGAAAATCGGTCCTAATCCGAGGCGGGCCGAGGTCAACTTTTCGCGTCTGCGAAGACTGTGGCCGTGTCTGGTATTCTCCAGTCGGGAAGCGATATGTGCTTAGGCGCGATGTAGAGGATGCGTCAGTGCTGGATGCTTGGTTTGGAACCTTGGTCGTCAGCGGCGCGGTTGTTCAGCGAGTGATTGGCGGCAAGTGGAAGAATCTCGTCATCCAACAGCTCGAACTGCGCGACGAACCAAATGACGGACTCGAAGTTCCCGCCTGATGCAATCGGTGAACCGCTCTTTCCTCGTCCGTGGCCTTACTCGCAAATCGCCCGGTTGATCGGCCCTGAAAGCTCCGGTCAAGTTGTTACTATCGGGACAAGGAAGGCGCGGCGGGCTGCCTGCGGCAGTCCGGCCGCGCCCTTATTTTGTATTTGAGTCGTTGATCGCCAGCAGTTGGAGGCCGTTTCCGGGCTCCAAGGCGGGGAGTTGGCGACCAGGTCACGACGTGGCCGGAACCTAGGAACAATGGGGTCGCGTCTATAAATTGTACATTTCGCGGGCGGTGCGGCCCATGAATGGGAAATGTAAAATGTTAAGATGTGACCCCATTACTCCGCAGCGGCGGTTGCGGTCACGCCCGTGCGTCGCGGATGTGGACCCAGCAATGCACGTGCGGTTCGCCGCGGAAGTACCAGAGCATCTGGGGTCCCTCGATCTGCCAGACGTCCCAGACGCCGTCGCCGCCGAGGTCCTGCTGCTTGAAGTAGGCGAGGTGCAGATCCTCGAAGCCCTGCGACTCCACCAACCGCATGGACTCCTCGGCATCGACGGCCCGGAAGGGCTGGAGCAGGTC
>JBIKWS010000235.1:0-6056 GCA_044356195.1 Cyanophyceae cyanobacterium | reverse complement strand
GGCGATGTGGCCTTCGGGGAACCCGGCGGTGCCAATGGTCAGGCCACCGCGCTGGCGCAGGTAGGCGACGAGCTCGCGGGAAAATTCGAAGCCGCCCTCGGTCTTCACGAATTCGCCGGTGCCGCCAGGAGGATCGCCGCGCAGGGCGAGGATGTTGCGGATGCCACGACGTTCGGCGTCGTCCACCACGGACGCGATCTCATCCTGGGTCGCATTGACGCAGGTGAGGTGCATCATGGCGGTGAGGTCGTGTTCCTTCTGGATCCGTTCGACGATGCCGAGGGTCTTGTCCCGGGTGCTGCCGCCGGCACCGTAGGTGACCGAGCAATAATCGACAGGGAAGGGCGCGAACGCCGGCAGGGTCTCGCTGAAGAGCTTGCGCTCACCCTCCTCGGTCTTGGGCGGGAAGAACTCGATGGAGAACGAGGGACGCCCGGCCTGGGCGTTGGCGACATGGATATCGTGGATCGACTGGATCACGTTGGGCAAAGAGTGGGATGGAACGCGGAGCGGTGCAAGCGTGAGGACATGCGGTGATATGGTTCATTGGGAGGATTCGGATGTTTCATGGTCGTGTGATTGTGGCTTGGCAGGAATTCGGTTGGCCACTGGACCGGGCTGCATGATTCAGTGAGGCATGTCCGCGGGCTGAATCTGCGGGCCACTTGAATCAACTGACCATGTCCACAACGCCGCTGACACTGACCGAGCTGAAGGAAATGACGACGGGCCTGAATCGGTTGGCCCGCAATCTCTGGTGGAGCTGGGATCAGGATGCCCAGGACGTGTTCCATGAGTTGTCGCCCCGGGGTTGGCAGAACCTCTACCACAATGCGGTGGCGATCCTCCATGAGCTCTCCGAGTACGAGTTGCAGATGCGGTTGCACTCCCCGGCGTTCGCGGAACGGGTGAAGAAGGTGTTGGCGAAGTTCGACGCCTACCTGACCCAGTCGGACACCTGGGCGGCGACCGAGGCCTCCGGCCTGAAGGATCGGCCGGTAGCCTACTTCAGTGCGGAATTCGCCTTTCACGAAACGTTGCCCATTGCCGCCGGCGGACTTGGGGCGCTGGCGGGCGATCATGCGAAGTCGGCGAGCGACCTGGGTCTTCCGTTCGTCGGCATCAGCCTCTTTTATCGCGAGGGTTACTTCCAGCAGACGGTCAACCACGAGAACTGGCAGACCGAGTATTACACCCTGCTCAACCCGAAGAACCTGCCGCTGGAGCCCGTCCTCGACGCCAAGGGGGAACCGCTGGTGTGCTCCGTCCGACTCGCGGCGAGCACGGTCTATTTTCATGCCTGGCGCGTGAACATCGGGCGCGTGCCCGTGTACCTGCTGGATACGAACCGGCCCGAGAATGAGCCCCACTTCCGCGACCTGACGCTGCGGGTGTACGGCGGCGACAGCACCACGCGGGTGTTGCAGGAGATCGTCCTGGGTGTGGGTGGCGTGCGCTTGCTGCGCGCTCTGGGTTATGCGCCCAGCACCTTCCACATGAACGAGGGCCATGCTGCGTTCCTCACGCTGGAACTCATGCGGGAGAAGTTGGCCGCCGGAAAGACCTTCGAGGAGGCCAAGACCGCGACCACCGCCGAGTGTCTCTTCACGACCCACACGCCCGTCGAGGCCGGTCACGACCGTTTCAGCAGTGACCTGATGGGTTATGCAGCCCATTGCTTCTGCACGGACCTGAAGCTGGATCACGGGCAATTGATGGATCTCGGTCGCGTCCGCGCCGGCGATACCTCCGAACCGTTCTGCATGACGGTGCTGGCCCTGCGGTACAGCCGTGCGGCGAATGGTGTGTCCGCCCTGCACGGCGAGGTCAGCCGGGAAATGTGGACGGAACTCTACGGCACCACCAAACCCGAGGAAGTGCCCATCGGCAGCGTGACCAACGGCGTGCACCTTGTGGGTTGGATGAAGGGCACCGTGCGGCGGTTCTGGCGCGCCAAGTACGAGCAGATCTACCCCGGCCGCGGCGATCTCCAATGGCTGGCGGACGCCAACACGGTCGAGTTCTGGCAGAAGGCGTCGGATCCCTCCTGCGTCTCCGACAGCGAGCTGTGGGCGTTGCGGTACCGGTTGCGCCGCGAGTTGGTCGAGTTCACCCGTCGTCGCCTGCTGTTGCAGGGGCACACCCTGAACCGGAACGATTTCATCACCTTCGATGGGTTCCTGAACCCGGACGCGTTGACGATCGGGTTCGCCCGGCGCTTTGCGACGTACAAGCGGGCACCGCTGATCTTCGACCAGTTCGAGAACGTGGTGAAGCTGGTGCGGGATTCCGCGCGCCCGATCCAGTTCATCTTCGCCGGAAAGGCGCATCCCCGGGATGACTCCGGAAAGGCCTTCATCCAGAAGGTCATTCACCTGTCGAAGTTCTCGGAGCTGAAGGGGCATCTGGTGTTCATCGAGAACTACGACATCCACGTGGCCCGGATGATGGTTTCCGGTTGCGACATCTGGTTGAACAACCCGCGCCGTCCGTTGGAAGCCAGCGGTACCAGCGGAATGAAGACCACGTCGCACGGCTGCCTCAACCTGAGCATCCTCGATGGCTGGTGGCGCGAGGGCTACGACGGCACCAACGGATTCGCCATCGGCCCCGATTCCCATCCTCCCGACATTGACGAGCAGGATCGCGTGGACTCGTTCAACCTGTACGAGGCGCTCACCAAGGAGGTCATTCCCGAGTTCTTCGACCGCGATGCCAACGGCATCCCGCGTCAATGGCTGCACCGCATCCGTCGCTCGCTCGCGACGCTGGCCGCGGAGTACAGCACCTGGCGGATGGTGCAGGAGTACACCAAGAAGTATTACCTGCCGCCGGTGAAGTGATCGGGCCGCGAGGCGGGAACGGGCGGATGTCGTCTTGTTCCCGCCCTGGTTCCTTGGCGTCTTGGCGTCTTGAGCGCAGCGGGCGTGAGAACCTCATCCGATGCCGCTTGTGGCCTGTGGAGTGGCGCAGGGCGGCACAAGCCTCGCGTGAGCTACAAAGCGGACACCCGATGATTCATTGGGGAAGATGGCTCGCGCAAAGACGCCAAGACGCAAAGGGGGCTACTCAGGCACCGCCACACGAAAGGCCGTCATCCCGTCCCGCGATTGCGGTAGTTCCTGAGCTTCTGGACGAGGGAGTCGGTCAGTTTTGTCCTGGCAAAAGTTTCCTCAGGCGGGGACCCGGAAAAGGCCAACGGCGATGTAGGACTGGTTCGACCTTCCTCAGGAGTAGTCGGACAACAGCCTGATGCTCAAGCCTGCCAATGGGGCGCATTTTGACACTGCCCCCTTTTGGATAGGATTCGGGGCGGCGATGTCCTCATCGCCATTGGGCGAGGCTTAGGAACGGCGACGAGGACGTCGCCACCCCGTTCCTTGCGGGGGCAGTTTCAAGATGCCCTGCCAATGAGACATGTCATAAACCTGCTTTCGACAGGATGGCAGGATGGACAGGATGCTTTTGCGGGTAGTCTTGGTCCGTGCTCATCCTGTCATCCTGTCTGAATTGAGACTCGTGGTTCCTGTCATGGATGCTGGTTTCTGGGTTGTCGAACGTCGAAGTGGTGCCACCCGCTACCGGGAGCGCCAGTTGGACTCAAGGTCAAGATCCTCATCAGGGTTCAATCTCCGACTCGCGGCGGGGTAGCGGGTTGTCTACCTACGCCTTTTTCGCTGTTTCGCTTATCACGGGAGGCGAGGTAATCAGCGATCAGTTGGCGATACTGAAGAATCTCATCCGAGAACATCTTTGCTCGCTCGGGCGGCAAGGAATCGTGCAGCAGGGCCTCGGCATCGTCACATGCCGCAAGTGCTTCGGCCGGATCTCCAATAAACCCTGCGGGAAGTTCATGGGTCGCGTAATCGGGACAACTCAGGACCCAGTTAAGCAGCAGAGTCCGAGAATCAACATGGCTAGGGGACGTTTCGATCGCCTGACGCAAGAAATCGGCATCGCGGAGCAGGTGTCCCGACCAAAATAGGAGATCAGGATCATGTGCATCCTGTGCCATGCCCTCCTTAAGGGTAGACTTGATCAACCTCTCAATGACCGGATTTGGGAGCAGTTGCTCGAAATTCGGGCTCCGGTGTGCGATCGGCATGATCCAACGGACAAAAGACATTCGATGCTCCAGTGTTTGAGTGCAGATCGCATCCAAGAACCGGCCCAGATGCTCTAAGGCTTGCTTGCGAAGGCCTTTCTCTTGTGCTCGGCAATACGCTTTATAGTCGTCCCACTCCCTACCCGATTCAGCCGATGCGACGATATCGAGCGCCTCAAACCAATCCTTGCGCCAGTAGTATTGTTGTCTGGGGTGCATGACTATTCCTTGGAGAACCTGCAGAACTGACTTAAGCGGGGGGAAGTGGCGGTGGAAATGGAAACGGATGTGGCCCGCCCGCGTTCGGTTCAGCAATTGGGTTCAGCATGTCGGCTTCAACTGTGTGCATCAGCAATCTGAAGTCTGGTGTCATCCGGAATCTCGGCAAATCGCTCTTTGAACTCGGCCTGCCACTGTACCAAAGGCCCTTCACCGCTGACAGGAACGCCGTGTAATCCGGGACCAGGGGATTGCACTTCATGCGGGTTGCCGATTTGTGTGCTGGGTTCCGAGGCTCACTCGGGATCACCTTGGTGCAGTGTTGGCTGGCTCACAGGTGTCTTGTGCCTTTCTGTGACAACTGCGTGCGGGGTGCAATCCCGAATCTTGGCGAGAGGTTTGGGAGTTCGGTTGTTGCGATGTGTTCGTGCGCTTTGGGCGTGCGGACTCATCCGCCCTTTCAGGGCTTCGGTCCTCCTCCGGGTCACCAAACCGCAGGGCGTTGGCCTGAGCAATCGTGGGCTGCCCCGTTGGGTCGTAGGGCGGGGACCATCCCGGGACCTTGCGGGGAGGACTCTGTCCGGACGTTCCGTATCGATCGCAGCTGAGGCTCCCCTTCGCGGCTTTGCGGCTTTATACGTCCGTCCGTTTGTTTGTTTGTTTGTCGGACAGACAGGGGAAACAAAGCCGCGAAGGGGAATGGGCGTGGGGCGCGATGGGGTCGTTCGACCGTCCGCCGGCGGCGACCACGGATGGGAAGGATTTCGTGGCTTTGGTGTCCTTCGTGGTTGAGAGGCCTTGGTTGTTCTTTGAACCACGAACGACACAAAAGCACGAAGGGAAGGGGACGGTGTGGTGCGGGGATTCTGGCCTTATCCATGCGGTTGAAAACGGGAATAGGTTCACGCGGAGACGCGGAGACGCGGAGAATGGACCTTTGGAAGGCAGGCAGGCCAGTCACCGTTTGGTGACCGGTTGCCGAGGTTGCAAGGCTCGTGACCAATCCCTCTCTCCGCGCGTTCCGCGGCTCCGCGTGAGACAACTGCCGGATGTATACGGCTTGGCCGGGCATGAAACTTGAAGCGTGGAGCTCACCATCCACAGCCTCGTGACTTCGTATTGGCTACGTGGGGGAGGGAGCGCCGGGTGGGGGCACCCGGCCTTCAAACCTGCCTACGGATTGGGGCGGGGGCGGTTGCGGTACTTCTCGTAGAGGCGGGTGTGGCGGGATTCGAGGGAGACCTCGCGGCCGGCGATCCAGAGGTGCTTCACCTGGGCGCGGATGTCGAGGATGTCGCCGGTGACGGCGATGAGGGAAGCTTCCTTGCCGACTTCGATGGAGCCGAGGCGATCGGCGACGCCGAGCATCCGGGCGGGGTGCAGGGTCAGGCCACGCCAACCCTCGATGCGGGGAAGCCCAAAGGCGACAGCCTGGGCGGCGGCGTAGGGAATGTTGCGGATGTTGGAAGCCCCGAAGCGATCGGTGCCCTCGCTGAACGCCACGGTCACACCGGCGGCGTGGAGCTTGGCGGGGGCGGCGTACATGGCGTCGTAGCCATCGGTCTCGTAGTACGGTTGGGTGAAGACGTGTTCGTAGGCGACCGGGATGTTGTTGGTGGCGAGCAACGGCGCGACACGGATGGCGTCGAGTCCGCCGGCCAACACCGTCCTGAACTTGCGGCGCACGGCCCATTCGACCCCTGAGCGGATCTGTCGGTAGTCGTCGGCATGG
>JBIKWS010000005.1:0-20614 GCA_044356195.1 Cyanophyceae cyanobacterium | reverse complement strand
CTGGTCGGTGTCGAAGCCGTCGTCGTCGTTGAAGGCGCTGACGAGGTACTTGGTGTTGACGGTGCCGCCGAACCACTCGTAGCCGTCGTCGGCGGTGGCGTAGGTCTCGATGTACTCGATGGTGGTGCCGCGGCCGACACCGGCCATGGTGAGGCCGTTCAGTTCCTTGTTGGGCTGGAAGACGGTACCGGCATGGCGGATGGAGACGTAGCGGAGGACGCCGGAGTTGTCGTCGTCATTGCCACCACCGTAACGATGGACGTTCTGGCCGTTGACGACGGTATCGGGGAGACCTTCGTAGAGGTCGTACTTCGGGGAGGTGGCGTTGCCGGTGGCGTCGAGGGAGGTGTTGACGGAAGCATTGCCCATGATGACGACACCGCCCCAGAGACCGCGCTCGAAGATGCCAAGGTCATCGGGATCGGTGACGTCGTCGGCTTCGGCGGTGAAGATGATGGGCTGGGTGGCGGTGCCGTTGGCGAAGAGCTTGCCGCCGCGGGTGACCATGAGGGCCGAGGTGTCGGCATCGCGGCCGGGCTTGGCCTTGACGACGGTGCCGGCCTCGATATGGAGTTCAGCGCCAGCGAGGACGTAGATGAACTTGTTGAGGACGTATTCGTTGGTGCGGGACCACATCACCGTGCCGGAAATGGGCTGGGTGACCTCGATGGTGTCGGCGAGTGCAATCGGCGCGGCCAATAGGCCGCATAGGGCGATCGCCCGGAGTGGAGTTATGTTGGAGTGCATCGTACGTACTTCGTGGACTGTTTATCCTCTGAAACGGGTATGAAACTATGCGCGCTCCATTCCGGAATTCGTTCGCTCAGGTGACGAATCCGTGAACGTTGAGGCGGCTGGGGCGAGGGAGTTCCCAGAGCCGGACAGTGCCCCCACTGGGAGAGGATTCGGGGTGGCGATGTCCTCATCGCCTTGGGAGGTACTTTGGAACGGCGATGAGGACATCGCCGCCCCGTTGCGTGCGTGGGCAGTGTGAGGATGCACGCCGCTACGCCGTGACCTCGGCGGTGTACGCCGAGGGGGTCAGAACTCGTAGCCGAGGGAGACGCCGAAGGAGATGCCGCGGGTGAACGACTGGAAGACGGGGCTGGAGGCGGACTCGCCGTAGGTCCGCTGGTACTCGGGGTTGAGGACGTTGCGGGCCGTGAAGCGCACCTTGAAGTGGTCGCCAATGCGTTTGGTGACGAGGAAATCGAGTTGCGGTGCGGGCTGCTCGTAGATGTCGGGCGTGGCGAGGCCGGCGATGGTGATGCGGGGGCCGAAGACGCTGACAACGGCGGTGACGGACGTGTTCCAGGGTTTGTGTTCCCAAGTGATGTCCGCGTTGGCGATGTACGGGGACTGGTCGAAGAGCGGACGGGTGTCTGAGGAATCGCCGAGGAATGCGGTGCGGTTGGCAACCTCGACGGGAGTGAGTTTCACGGCGGACTCGATGTACGAGAAGTTCATGCCGACGTTGAGGTCGTCGAGGTGGTCGGAGATGAATCCGAGGCCATGGCGGGCTTCGAGTTCGATGCCGCGGACCTCGGCTTCCGGGCGGTTGGCGAAGGAGACGATCTCGCCGTCGACGGTGATGAACTGACGTTCGATGGCGTTGCGGATGAACTTCTGGAAGAGGGAGACGGAGAGCACGCCGCCCGGGTTGGGAAACCATTCCCAGCGGATGTCGTAGTTGTCGACGGTGCTCATCGAGAGGAGTGGATTTCCTTCGAGGAGTTCGTTGAGGACGGGGTCGTACTGGCGGTAGGCGGCGAGTTCCCGGAACGAGGGGCGTGCGACGGTCTGACCGAAGTTGAGCCGCACGTTCATGTTGGTGACGACGGTCCAGTTGAGGCCGACGGCCGGCAGCAAGTGCGTCTTGTTGATGGTGGTGTTGTTGGTCTGTTCGCCAGTGACGGCACTGCGGAGGGAGCCAACGGAGAAGACGTTGATCTCGGTGGATTCGAGTCGGGCGCCGCCGGTGAGCTTGAGGCGTTCGAGGATGGGGACCTCGGTCATCAGGTACGCGGCGCGGATGCTCTGGTCGGCGTTGTAGATGCTCTGGCGACCTTGGAGGACGCGGTTCCAGGTGTAGCGGAGGCTGCCGTTGGCATTGGTCCGGATGCTGGGAGTGAGTGAGCCCTCGGGGAAGAAAAGGTTGGGGTCCCCGTTGAAGGGGAAGGTGGAGCCGGGGCCGTAGCCACCGACGCCGGACTGCGGTTGGTAAAAGAACTCGCGGTCGGAGAAGGTTCGTTCGGATTCGGAATCGAAGATGCCGCCACGCACATTGCCTTCGAGTTCGCGCCAGAAGGTGATGGGCTGGGTGAGGTCCAGTTTCCCGTTGAAGTTCGACTCGTCGAGGGCGCGGAAGTATCGGGTGGGCTGGGTGGGCGTAGGGAGGAAGTTGCCCTCGGCGAAGAAATCGTTGCCGGCCTGCGCGAAATTGAAGAAGCGGGCGTCCGGCTCATCCTGCGTGGTGGTGGAGTACGCACCGAGCCAGTCGACCTTGAGCCCGGCGGCCTCGGGAATGGTGTGGGTGCCGCGGAGTTGGTAAGTGGTGAGATTGCGCTCGGTCCAGATGAGCCGGTTCTGGACGAAGGGGAAGAAATTGCTGGAGTCGTTGTCGAATCCGACCTGTTGGCGGGCGAGGTCCTCGGCGTTCTGGTTGAAGAGGAAATTGAACCCGATCTCGTGTCCCTCGCTGATTTCGTACGCGAGGTTGGCGATCGCGGCCCAATTGATTTCCTCGACGCTGCGGATGTCGGTGGAGCCGCGGCGTTGGACGAGTTCGCCCGGCGTGCCCGAGGGGACGAAGCGGTTGGCGACGCCTTCGAGTTGCTGGAAGTTGCGGCGGTAGTTCATGCCGCCGAAGACGCCGAGGCGACGACCGAGCACGGAGACGGTATCGCCGAGGGTGAAGTTGAGGTTGTGGTTCGGGGGCGGTGCCTTGGAGGTGGGATTGAACTCGGTTTCACCGAGGAGTTGCGTGGCCTCCGTGAGGCGTGCCGCGGCGGCTTGCTGTGCGGCGAAAGCGGACTGGTTGGGACGGACGGTGGTGGTGATGAGCAGGGGCAACGGTTCGTACAGCTCCGCCGGGAGTTCGCGGGAGCCATCGTCCATCGCGAGCCAGTCGGTGTTGCCCCCGCGGTAGCTCTTGAAGTCGTCCGAAAGGGTGGCCTGGGTGTTGTATTCAACGCCGGCACCGGCGGTGAACACGAACTTCTCCGGGAATGATTTCGTGATCAGGTTGATGCCGCCGCCGGTGGAATTGCCGGGCAGGTCCGGCGTGAAGCTTTTGGCGACAACGACGCGGTCGATGAGACCGGCGGGGAAGAGGTCGAGCTGGACGGATTTGCGGTAGGGATCGGCCGACGGGACCTCGGCACCGTTGAGGGTGATGCCGACGTACCGTTCGTTGAGGCCGCGGACGACGGGGCTCTTGCCGTCCGTGACGGTGATGCCCGGGACCTTGGAGACGATGTCGGCGGCGTCGCTGGCACCGACGCGGGTGAACTGTTCGGATCCTATGGCGTCGAGGAGGCCCGAAGCGTCCTTGCGATCTTCGAGGATGAGACTGGACTGTTCGTTGAATTCCTCGGCGGTGACCTCGAATTCCTCGAACTCGTAGAACTCGGGGCGGAGGTTGCCGTTCACCGTGGTGACCTGGCCAGGGAGGATGCGGACGTCGGTGACGACGGCGCTGGCATAGCCGGATTTGGAGAACCGGAGGACCTGATCACCGATGGGGAGCTGGGGCAGTTGGTAGCGGCCGTTGGGATCGGTCTGGGTGGCGAGGGTGGTGCCGCGGACGGTGATGGTGACGGCAGGGAGTGGGCGTCCGTCCCAGGTGCTGACGACGAGACCTGAGGCGGACCCGGCATCCTGGGCGTGGGTCGCGAAGACGAGCCACGAGCCGCAGCAGGCCAGCCATGCGGCGGACTGGAGCCAACGGGCTGGGCGGCAGAAGCCGGTCGAGGAGGCGGGCATACCGGGGCGTCAGATGGAGTCGGTACGGGAACGGCGTCAGGAGGCAGACGAACGGGAACGGAGCGCGAGTTGTTCAACGCGTTCCAGGTAGCGTTGGACGTTGTCGCGGGGTTTGGCCTTCTGGGCCTTGCGGAGGAGTTCGACGGCCTGGGTGTACTTCTGGGCCTGGACCTGCAGCTGGGCCTGCTTCAGGAGGGCGTCGGCTTCGAAGCCCTCGATGCGGGCGGCACTTTCGTAGCGGAGGAGGGCGCGGTCGCGGTCGCCGGAGCGGAGATAGTGGTCGCCTGCGAGGAGCAGGGTTTCTGCGTCGGAGGGATGCTTCTGGAGAAGGGCTTCGAGGGTGGCGATGGCCTTGTCGCCGGCTCCTTCGGCGAGGGCGATGCGGGCTTCGAGTTTGAGCCGGCGGAGTTCATCGGCGGGCGTGGCATCGGGAGTGGCGGTGGCCTGGATGCGCGCGAGGAGCGCACGGGCTTCGGCGAGGGAGCCGCGGCTCACGAGGATCTCGGCGGCGCGGAGGGCGCGCTGGGCGTTCTTGCCGGGAGCGGCCTCGACGCCCGCGAGGTAGGCTTCGAGGGCCAGGGCGGGGGCCTCCTGGGCGAGGTAAAGGTCGCCGAGGAGAAGGAGGTTTGCGGGCGAAGCCTTGCCGAGACGGCGGAGGACTTCGAAGTTCACGATGGCCCGGGTGGGCTGCTCCTTCTGGATGTAGACGTTGGCCTGGAGCGCCCAGAAGTTGTCGCGCTCGGGGAACTGCTGGATGAGTTCATCGAGCATGGCGAGCGCGGCGTCGTAATTGGCGAGGGAGATGTAGGATTTGACGACACCGAGCTTGAAATCGGTGTTGTCGGGTTCGAAGAGCAGAGCCTGCTTGTAGGCGGCTTCGGCGGAAATCCACCGGTTCTGGTTCATGTACGCGAACCCCAGGAGACCGAAGACCTTGCCGTCGGCACCACCGAGGCTGGCGGTGCGGGCGAGGGGACGGACGGCTTCGTCATAACGACCGGCGCGGACGAGCGCGAAGGCGAGGTTCTTTTGGGCGCGCAGGAAGTCAGGGAACTTCCCGAGGGCCTTCTCGAAATGGACGATGGCGTTGGTGAGGTCCTCGCCCTGGAAGTGGGCGTTGCCAAGGGTGAAATCGAAGAGGGCGGACGCACCCGGGGTGGCGGCCTCGGTGAGTGCGGGGATGGCCTTGGCGGGATCCTCGCGCAGGAGGGGAACGATCTTCTCGCGGTACAGGACCTGTTCCTCGGGAGTGAGGCGTGGTTCGCGGTCGCTCTGGAATCCGTAGGAACCGATCAGGCGGCGCGTGAAGTCGGGATCATTCCAGACTTCGGCGAGTGGGTGATCGGCGGGGAGCGGGGCGAATGTGGTGGGGGCGTTGGCGGCGGGAAGGGAGGCTTCCGCCGAGTTGCGATCCCGCTTTCTGGACGGCTTGGCGTCCGCAGCGATTGCGGTGGTGCAAAGGAGAACGCCGGCGAGTGCGGCGGCCAACCCGAGTGTCGTGGCCTTGGGAGTGGTGCTCATTGGGGTGGTGTGAATCGAAAGGGTTGCCGGGCGAACGTGCGCACGGATTTGCCGTCCTTCATGCCGGGGCGGTAACGCCATTTGCGGATGGCATCGAGCGCCGGACGTTCGAATTCCGGACGGGAGGAGGTATCGACGCGCGGTTCATCCACGCGGCCTTCCTCGGTGATGACGAAGATGACCGTCACGGCGCCATCGATGCGGGCTTTGCGCAGTTCAGCGGGATAGACAGGGCCAACTTGGGACACGGGCTCCGGGCGCTTTTCGAGGTCGGCGACGTCGAAGGTGTCCGAGGCCGACTCGGCGGCGGCGACACTCCGGAGGTCGCCGAATCCGGCAAGAGCACCGCCGGAACCAACCGCGAGATCAAGGTTGGCCGACATCGGCATCGGTTGAGGATTGTCCGCAAGCTTCGGAGGCGGTTCCGGAGGTTTCTCGTCGGCGGGTGGTGGCGGCGGCGGTTCGGCTTCGGCAACCGGCGGGGGAGCGGCGAGATCGGCGGAGCGCAGGAGGAGTTGCTTCTGACGCAGGCCCGAGATGGCCGTGGTAAAGGGCAGGATGCCGAACACGACGGCGGTGAGGCCCATGGCAGTGAGCACGGACAGGGGCCAACCCTGACCGAAGCGTGGGGTGCTGTAGACCGTGGCCATGTCGATGCAGGATGGGGCAGGTCAACGGCCCTGCTCGGTCGCCAGGCTGATGTTCTTGGCCTTGCCGAGCTTCGCTTCGTCCATGACGCGGACGGTCAGGCCCGTGGGCGTGTTCTTGTCGACCTGAAGGATGACGGGCATCGGGTCCCGTTCGCAGAGGCGACTGACGAGGGGGCGCACGCCACCGATTCCGATTTCCTTTCCGCCGTAGACCACCTGGCCCTGTGCGGTGAGGGCGAAGATGATCGAGTTCTTGTCGAGGCGTGCCGCGGAGGCAGCCTGGGGCTTGTCAACCTCGACCCCGGACTCCTCGACAAACGTGGTGGTGACGATGAAAAAGATCAGGAGGATGAACACCATGTCCATCATGGCGGACATGTTGATCTCCACGTTTTCCTCCGCTTCGACGAGTGCGCGACGGTATTTCATGGCGATGGAGGTTGGCTACGCTGGGAGTCGATCACGGAATCGGATTTGCCCGAGTTAGCGGGCTTGGACTTTGGGGTGCCGAGGTTGAGCGTGTCTCGGCGGAAGATCTGGGTGATGCCTTGGGTGCCAGCCTGACGCAAATGCCGTAGAGTCAGGGTTTCCAGACGGGAAAGGAAGGCGATGAATTCGTTGCGTTTACGGCGGACCGTGTAGGAAAGGGCCATACCCGGAAGGGCGACAAGCAGGCCCATTTCAGTGGTGATGAGCGCCTCGGAAATGCCCTGTGCTATCGTGTCCGCCATTTTGCCACCGCCGTTCGCGATACCCTGAAAGGTGGTCAGCATGCCAAGGACTGTTCCGAGCAGGCCAAGGAGCGGCGCCGCTGCGATGTAGACGCTCATGGTCATCAATCGACGCTCGATCTCGGGTATTTCGATGGAGGTGACTTCGGCAAACCTCGCGCTGACCGAATCCAGCGAACCTGAATGGGTTGTGGTGTAGCGAAGGATATCGCCAGTGGGACCGTGGGCTTTGTCGGGTTGCTGGATCCACTGACGGAGATCCGCGTCGGCGACGTTTCCCGGGCATCGGCGGGAGAGATGCAGGAGGAGTTGGACCGCGATGCTGTAAATCACGAAGGCGACGATGGCGATGGGGATCATGGTCCATCCACCGTCGACCCACGACTTCAGGATCCGCTGGAGAAGATCGCTGCTCATCGGACGTTGCTGAACGGGTTCAGGGCAACCGCGGCATTTTCCGGGAGACCGTTGATGAAGCTGATCGAGCTCTGTTCCATCGACCCGAGAACGGATTTCACCCGGCGGCTGAGGAAGGCGTGGAGCAGGAGCGCGGGAATCGAGATGACGAGGCCGTACTCGGTGGTGATGAGGGCCTCGGAGATGCCGGAGGACATGGTCCGTGGATCGCCGGTGCCGAACAGGGAGATCATGTTGAAGGTGGTGATCATGCCGGTGACGGTACCGAGGAGGCCGAGGAGCGGCGCGGCGGCAGCCGTGAGGGAGATGAAGGGGAGGTACGATTCGAGCACGGGCTTTGCTGCGAGCATCTTCTCGTAGAGCACTTCCTCGATGTACTCCTTCTTCTCGTCGGCGTGCTCGATGGCGGTGCGGAGGAGTTCGCCGGCGGGTCCGGAGATCTTTGAGGCGTGGTCGAAGGCAGCTTTGGGTTCTCCCTCGACCAGCTTCTGCAGGACAACTTCGAGGTCACGTTGGCGGACCACCTTGAACCGTGATATCTGGATCCACTTGTAGATGCCAACGACCAGCGAGGCCAAGGCAAGGGCAAGCATTGGCCAGATGATGGTGCCGCCCTTCTTCGTGTGCTCCCACACCGTTTCGTTGATGGAGGCGATCTTCACGGCGTTTCCGAGGGAGGGGTCGAGTTCGAGCGTCCCTGTGCCGGTGGTGGCCAGCGCGCGCACACCAGCGAGGTCGCCCCCGGTGAATTGGAAGAGGGTAGGGTCCGCCTTGTTGAGTTCCTGCTGGACGAGGCCGGTCAGCTCGGGTGTGGAGCCCGCATAGAGAGCGACGGGACCGAGGAGGGCAACCGCACCCTTTTCGAGCTTCCCGCTGGGCGTGAGGACTTCGGCTTCAAAGCGGTCGCCGCCCGCGGCAGCACGCAGGCGCTTGATGGATTCCTGGATGAGTTCGGATCGTTGGGTGATCCGATCCGAGGGGGCGAGGTCGGGGGTGGCTCCTGCTTTGTCGATACGGGCGAAGAGTTCCTTGAAGCGCGGTTCCTCGATGATGTGGAGGCGCGTGCGGAAGGAGCGCGAGTATTCGCCGAGAAGGGAGTCGAGGTACTTGAATTCCTCGCCGCGCGCGCGGGCGCGGGCCTTGAGGTCGTTGAGTTCAACGAGGGTGTTTTCCTGGAAGCGCTCCAGCTTCTGGAGTTCGGTGCGGCGATCAATGAGGTCCTGTTCAAGGCGGTTGACCTCACGTGCAAGCGGCAGCTTTTCTGTTTCGATGCGGCCTCGGAGCGCGGAGAGGTCTTCCAAAGATTTCTGGAGGTCCTTGGCGGCTCCGGTGGCGAGGTTGTCGAGGCCCTGCGCGGAAGCGGCGTGGGCCATGAGAAGAGCGAGGATGCTGAGCAGGCGCTTCATGGATTAAAGGGGTAAGTGGGTTGGGCCGGGTTGCGGGTTGCCCGATCAACGGATCACTGCAGGGAGGCCGACGAACGCGGCGGGCTTCTGCGATCGATACATCGCGATGGAATCACGGACGGCTGGCCCGATTTCGGGTTTGAGTTGCCAGGTCCAGCCGGAGTCTCCGGGTGATCCGATGCCGGCCACGGTGCCCGAGGCATCGACGAAATAGGCGGTGGCAATTCCGACGTAGACGACATCGACGCTGATCAGTTCGCCCTTGGTGTTGGGCTGCTTCTCGTTGGCGATGGTCAGGGTGTTGTGGAACTTGTCGATTTCGTTGAGGAGCGACACGACGGTCTGGAGACGTTCGGTCGCACCGGCCTTTGTGGCGGCGGAGTCGGCAGGGAGTCGGTCGATCAGCGGTTGGGCGGTAGCCTTGAGAGGCGGCGGCAAAAGGGGGATCAACACGCGGACCTCGGTTTCGAGACGCGCGACCGTGGTGCGCGCGGCATCGACTCCCGCGGTCATATCCTTGAGATCGGCTTCGGCGGTGAGGCGTTCGCGGTTGGCGACGGTGGAATTGGTGGAAATGCGGGCGATCTGGGCCTGGACGGTGGCGAGTTCCCGTTCGTACAACGCCTTTGATTGCTGAAGCGTCTCCTTGTCGGCGTTCCAGTCGGCTTCGGTCCGCGAAATCAACTGCCGGGTCTGGACCCATTGCGCGAGCGTTTCACGAACGGTCGTCACGGAGGATTCGGCTCCGAAAAGCGCCGACGTTGCCAGGCAGCAAAGGGCACCGGCGCAGGTCTTACCAATCCATGTCATTGGAAATAGCCTTTCGGGCGGCCGCGACAACGAGACGGCTTAATTGTGACTTCTGGGTGACTATCTGCCCGAATAAGGGGATGCGGACGGGCGGGGAGGGAAGGGGCTACGCTAGTCCGAAGCCAACTCTGGCTTTCTCAAAGCTGCCCATGAGCCGCGACAGGTAAGCGTCGGGGTGGAACGGGGCGTAATTGCGGCGCGCACCTTCTGCCAGGCCTTGGCACCGCGCGGGGTCGTTCAGAAGCATGGCGATGGCCTCGGCAAACGCACCGGCGGAGCGGTCGGGGACGCGGACAGCGGATTCGCCATCGGCGAGCCATTCGTCGGCGCCTCCGCCGCCGAAGGCGACAATGGGGCGGCCATGGGCGAGGCTCTCGACGCCGACGAGGCCGAAGGGTTCATGGCGCAGGACAGGGAAGAGGACGATCTGGCACCGGTCGTACCACTGGCCGGTTTCGGTCGTGGAAATCTCACCGACGAACTGGATCCGGTCCTGAAGGGAAAGGGCACGGACCTGGGCCTCGAGGGCCGGGCGCTGCCGGCCTTCACCCGCAATGACCAGTTTCCATGGAAGGTTGTGGAGCTTGCTGACGGCGTCGATCGCGACATGGACGCCCTTTGGTGCGAAAAGCCGGGAGGGCAGGAAGAGCAGGCCGGGTTCGGCGGTGCGTTTTGGAGTGCCCGGGTCGTGGGCGTACAGAGGGACGAGGTCTATCCGTTCGGGGTTGATGCTGTTTTCCAGCAGGCCCTGACGCATGAAGTGGGAGGCGACCTGAAGGCGGATCCGATGCAGGTTGCGGAACTGACCGAGGCGCTCGGTTCGACGCCACAGCGCAAGGTTGCCAATCGGAGACCTGCCAGCACAGCCCTGAACGAAGTGCCAGGCAAGACAGGAGAGACCGTGTGGGCGATGGCAGGGTTGGAGCTTCCGGGTCATCCGGTCGCCACCGGAACAGAACCATGTCTGATCGTGCAGGAAGAGTGTCGAGGGGGCGACTTCGGCGACCTCGGCAAGCACATCCTCCCGAGGGACCGAGTGGATCTGGACAACGTCGGGCTTCCATTGCCGGCACAGGTCGCGGACGGCACCCGCAGGGCCGCCGCCAGGGATGACCTCGACACGGCAAGGGACTTCGCTCGGACCGGGGACATAGCAGCCCAGCAGGGTTTCGTGACCGTGTTCGGAGAGGAATCGGCAGGTCTCCACCACGACGCGGTTCGCGCCGCCGTTGATGGGGCGGGCAAGGTGGTTGAGGAGGAGGACGCGCACCGGTTCGGGGAGGATGTGGGGTGGTGGGAGGGTGGAACAGCCGGAAGAATGATTTGGACGGCAATTGAGCGGCTAGGACCTCGCGTGCGGAGCTGGGGGACGCTGGCCAGGGGGGCGGTTGCCGGAAAGGATTTGGTGGCGCTCATCCGCGGCAACTGGCCGCCATTGGCCGGCAGCTAGGTTTCCGAGTTCGAAGGAGCCGATCCGGACGCGCAGGAGTCGGAGGGTGGGGTGGCCGATGGCGGCGGTCATCCGGCGGACCTGACGGTTCTTTCCCTCGACCAGTTCGAGTTCGAGCCAGCAGTCGGGGACGTTCTTCCGGAAACGGATCGGGGGATCCCGTGGTGGCACCGAAGGCTGGGGATCAAGCAACCGGACCCGGCAGGAACGTGTGCGGTATCCCTGGATGGTGACTCCGGAAGAGAGTTGGGCGAGAGCATCGGGTGTGGGGATTCGTTCGACCTGCGCCCAGTAGGTGCGGGGGTGCCCGTTCTCGGGGTCCAGGAGTCGGCTGTTGAGGCCTGGCTCGTCGCTGAGCAGCAGGAGACCTTCCGAGTCCGCGTCAAGGCGACCCAAGGCATACACCCGTGGGGGAAGTCCAAAGCCGTCGAGCGTACGGTTGGGAGACCCGTCCGAGGTGAACTGGCTGAGGACGCCGTAAGGCTTGTGGAAGGCAACCAGCACGGGCGCGGGCGTCAGACGATCTCACCGCGGATGCGCCGGACGGTGACTTCCTGGGTGACGCGGGTTTTGGCGATCATGTTGTTGGGGAGGATCCCGCGCCAGGTGGAGTTGGGGTAGATGAGGGCACGCTTCCCGATGATGGAGCCGGGGTTGAGGACGGAATTGCAGCCGACCTCGGCGTGGTCCCCGACGAGGGCACCGAACTTGCGCAGTCCCGTGTCGATGCACCGGCCGTCCATCTCGACCCAGACGTTCTCGCCATTGAGTTTGAGGTTGGACAGAACGGCTCCGGCGCCGAGGTGGGCCTTGTGGCCCAGGACGGAGTCGCCCACGTAATTGAAATGGGGGACCTGCGCTCCGTTGAAGAGCAGGGAATGCTTCACCTCGCTGGAGTTTCCGACCACACAATCGTCCCCGATGATGACGTGTTCGCGAATGTAGGCGTTGTGCCGGATGCGGCAGTTCTTCCCGATGATGGCGGGACCGACGATCATGGCTCCGTGTTCGACGATGGTGCCTTCCCCGATGAAGACATCGACGCCGACGTAGGCGTTGCCGTCCGTCTTGTGGAACTGGGCCGGATGGAGGTTGGCAGAGACGTAGGCCTTGATGCGCTTGAGGACATCCCACGGGTACTCCACGCCGTCGAAGAGGGCGGCATGGCCGGTCTGTGACAGATCGAAGAGGTCAGGGGGAGTGTACAGCATGGGACGAGGCTAGGCCGTTGTCTGGTCGGGGCAAGCGTCGTTACGGGCGGAGATGCACCTCGGGACAAGTCTGGCACTTGAGCCGCCGGGCAACCGCAGATACCGTCGGCCAAGATGAAACCAGCCCGAGTCACCGCGTGTGGATGGGTCGCCTCCATTCTGGCCTTCGGCCCTTTGGTGGCTGAAACCGTGCAACTGCGTGATGGAGCGTCGGTGACTGGGCGGATCCTTGCGGAGAAGAAGGATCAAGTGGTGGTGGATCTGGGATTCACGGTGCTGTCTGTACCACGCGGGGACATCGTCAAGGTGGTGAAGGAATCGGATTCCACGGGGAAACCGGGGAAGGCACCGGGGGTGCAGGAAATCAAGGGTGGCCTTTACGCGGTGGCAACGACGCCGCCTGCGGAGAAACCGGTGCGTGAGTTGGTGCAGATGCTGGGGGAGTCCGTGGTGCAGGTGCGGGCTCCCAGCGGGTTGGGATCCGGTTTCTTTGTGACCGAGGATGGTTACCTGATCACGAATTTCCATGTGATCGAAGGTGAGACCAAGTTGTCCGTGGAAGTTTACCATCAGAAGGATGGGCAGTTGGAGCGGCGCAGCTACAAGGACGTGCGCATCGTCGCGATGAACAAGTTCGAGGACCTCGCGCTCTTGAAGGTCGATGACAAGGACGCGCCGAAGTTCAAGCGGGTGTTGTTGGGTGACCCCGAGAACCTTTCTGTGGGCGAGCGGGTCTTTGCCATCGGCAGTCCGCTCGGACTCGAGCGGACGGTCACGGAGGGCATCCTGAGCACGAAGACCCGGCAGATGGGCGGGGCTCTGTACCTGCAGACCACCGCCCAGATCAATCCAGGCAATTCGGGTGGTCCGCTCTTCAACCTCCGTGGCGAGGTCATCGGGGTGACCAACATGAAGCTCACCTTTGGCGAGGGCCTTGGATTTGCGATTCCCGGGGATGAGTTGAAGTACTTCCTCAATCACCGCGACGCCTTTGCCTACGACAACGACAATCCGAGCAATCCGTTCCGGTATCTGGAGCCGCCCAGTCGCCTGCGACCGACGACCCCCTGAAGAGCGGGTGGACGGGACTGACTTTCCTGTGTTGGGCGTGGAGTTGCGAAGTTGGGTGGTTGGGCTTCAAGGATCCAGCTTGCCAATCGACCCAACGTCCGCTCCTTTGGCCGTGCCCTCGGGAGTTCGGCCGAGAATCCTGAAACGCGCCGGCCTTTTGAAGGTTCTAACAGCCATGATTCGTTCATTATCCTGCCTTGCGGCCCTGACGGCGGTCACGATCGCCACGGAGGCTGCGGTTCCTCCCGCACCCAAACTGCTCCCGAAGGACACGCTGGCCCTGTTCACCGTGCCAGACTGGGCGAAAGCCTCCGCGGATCTGGGAGCCAGCCCAGGCGGAAAGCTGTGGGCTGACCCTGCGATGAAGGCCTTCCGGGACAACTTCGACAAGAAGCTCCAGGAAAAGGTCGTCGGCAAAATGGAGAAGGATCTGGGGATCAAGGTGGCTGACTACATGGATCTGGTGCGGGGCCAGTTTTCCATGGCTGTCATCCAGAATTCGTGGAAGGGCTCGGAAGATACGTTGCCCGGGTTCCTCATCGTCATTGATACGAAGGACAAGTCAGACCAGCTGAAGAAGCAGTTGGAAGAGGTCCGCAAGAAGCTCAGCGAGTCCAAGAAGCCCGTGAAGACCGAGAAGGTCCGGGACGTGGAGTTTTCCTCGCTCAGCATCGACCTTCCGGAAGGCGACGAGGACGAGGACGCCGACGACAAGGACAGTTCACCCACCAAGGCTCAGGGCGGTGGGAAGAAGATGAGCCTGCTGTTCGGCCAGGTGGACACGGCGTTGTTGGTTTCGGATTCCGTTGCCACGCTCCAAAAGGTCGTGGCCGGAATCAGTGGTGGGGCGGTTTCGAGCCTCTCCGAGGAGACCGCGTTCCAGTCCAGTGAGTCGGCGTGGTTCCGGCAGGCCATGGCCTATGGATGGGTCCACGTTTCGCCGATGTACACGTTGGCCAGCCAGAAGCTTGGGGAAACGCCCAACGAGGGAGCGGACGCCATGGGCGTGGATCCGCAGGCAGCCCTCAAGGCTGTCGGTCTGAGCGGACTCAAGACGATCTCGATGGCGTGGAACATCGATGGCGCAGGTTCGGGAGCGACGATCAGCATGGCGATTCCCGAAGCCCAGCGCACCGGCATCTTCAAGATGTTGTCGGCGTCGACCAAGGATTCCGGCCCGTCCGCCTTCATTCCGGCCGACGTCATCAAGTTTCAGCGGTGGCGGTTGGATGGGCAGAAGATGTGGGCAACGCTTGAGGAGACCCTGGCGGCTGTTTCGCCCCAGTTGAATGGCTTCGTCCAGATGATGGTGGCCCAAGCTGGCAAGGACAAGGATCCCTCCTTCGACCTGAAGAAGGGGTTGGTCGCCAATCTGGGTGACGACATCATCACCTACTCGAAGGCCCCCAAAGGTAGCACGATGGAGGATCTTTCGAATCCCCCGACCCTGATGCTGGTGGGATCAACGAACGGCGAAGGACTGTCGGCAGCCATGAAGGCGGCAGCGGGTGCCTTCGGTGCCGGAAGTGGCGAGGAATCCAAGGACCGCGAGTTCAACGGCAAGAAGGTGCGGTCGCTGCGGATGCCGGCGGCCCCCGGCAAGAAGGACAACAAGATGGAATTGGCTTCGAGTGCGGGTTACCTCGCCATGAGCACGACTCCGGCGGTCCTCGAGGAGTTCCTCCGCTCGGTGGATGGCACTCCCCGCTCCCTCAAGGAAAACGCGGCCATCAGCGAGGCCGCTCAGAAGGTCGGCGGCATGGGTACGGGCATGTTTGGCTATGAAAACCAGCGCGAATCCATGCGTTCCCAGTGGGAATTCCTCCGCGGCGGCGGGCTGCAGTCCGTCCTTGGCGAAAGCGAGGAAGGCGGATGGGCCGAGGTCCTGGACTTCAAGGCACTGCCTGAGTACGACAAGATCATGAAGTATTTTGGCATCGCCGTGTTCACCGGGGCCACGGACGCCCAAGGAATGCACTTCCGTTTCTACGGTCCACACGCGAAGTAGTGGGGAGAGCTTCTGATTCGAGCGGGGAAGGTGGCGTGCGCTGCCTTCCCCGTTTTCGTTGAGGAGGGACCTCGATGGCATTCTGCCGAGCGGACAAACGGAGGCGATGCCTGGATCTCTCTGTCGTTTCCGGACTGTTGCTGACGCGAGAAGAAAGCCGGGATCTGCGCCTGTCCGTCCGTGCACCCAGGCGTTTATGGGAAGGGATGACTTGAGCGCGACGCCGAGCGAGGTGCAGCAGATGACGGGAGGCTTTGGATGCAGATCCCGGCCACCAACAGTGCTGGCAGGTCACAGAAGCCCTCGCTGACCCGCCACCTTTCAACTTCCACACCGGGCTTCTGTGCTCTTCTACAGCGGCACAGCGCCAATGGTTACCGGCGAACTTTGTGAAAGCTGAGGGTCTCCTTAATGAAGCGCGCGAAGGGTCCAGTCCGGCGACGTAGCTGGGTTGGCCCAATGCTGCATGTCCTGAAGCGCCGGGCGGTTGAGGGACTCCGCATGGCCGTCCACGAAGGCGGAAACCGCGCGGTTGCCGTACCGCGGATGCACGTAACCCCAGGCTTCAGGGCCGTCTGCAGGATTCCATTCGACGGCCCACCGCCGGGCGGCGAGGAAGGGGGGCTTCACGTTGTAGAAGCCGTTGACGATCTTTCCCTCGAACGGGCCGCGGGCGGAGGTGAAAACCATCAGGCCGCTGGTGCGCAGGACCTCGGTCTGCTTGAGCACGCAGAACGGGCCGAACTTGGCCGTGGCTGCGGCTGTCGGAGGCAGTTCGACATCGTCACCCCCGACGAAGACAGAGTTGATCCCCAACGAGGGAAAGACCGATGCGGCATAGATGCCGAGCATGGGGTCCTCCATACGCTGGAATTGTTCGAGGAGTCTGCGGTTCTCATTCGCATACATCACGCCGAAGTTCTTTCCCAGGTAGGGGGCGATTCTCCACGGATACCGGGCGTTGATCGGATGGGGAACCTGGCGTCCCTGAAGGTCCCTCGCTTCCAGTCCGTGGCGGTACCCGGGCAGGACGGAGTCATTGTTGTCCGAGGCGTACATCTGCCAGGCGAGCATGAGCTGGCGTGCGGACGAGATCTCGGTGGCTTGTGCCGCTTTGTATTTTGCCTTGGCGAGGGCCGGAAGCAGCAGCCCGGCAAGGATCGTCAGGATGGCAATCACCACCAGCAGTTCGATCAGGGTGAAGCCCGATCGATCCTGGGGGGATCGAGACCGAGGAGATTTCGCAACGGCGCGCACTGGCAGGAAAGTATTCGTCAGGACCGGAATCGCTTCCGAGTCGTTGCCGAACTTTAGTGGTTTCTTGTCCAGACCGCCAGTCAGGAGGGTGAGGCGGCAAGGATGTTGCACCTGCACGATGCTCGATGCATTCGCAGGAATGCAGGCGATGCAGGACGAGAGATGGGTTGTGGTGGTAGAATTGGACTCTTTTGCAAAATGCTTTTGCAGAGTTGCTTGTGATGGTTTGCACCTCTTTTCCCGAGTTGGCACCCCGCCTGCGATCACAAGCCTTGTCAGACGATGCGAGCCAAAAGCGCTGCTCGAGGGGAGGTTCAGGGATCCAGGGAGGACCAAAGGGAGAGCGGCGCAACAGGGGAAAGCCTGGTGAAACGAAGGGTGCTTTCGAAGGGGTTTGGTAAGCGGGTCGTTTGAGAGGGGTTGCCCAGGGAACACGGGGTGCAGGGGCTTTCGACAGGGGATCGAAAGGCAAGGCAAGCCCAGCGATGTGTATCGCTCCGGCGCAGTCCAGGGGTCTGGGGGGCGCGCCGGAGCGGTTCTGTTGTTTGCTTCAGCCGGTGGCCAGGGACTCGAACCCCTTCAAGGTGTTGAACGCCACCCTCTCCCAAGCTTCCCGGATGAAGGCTGCATTGAATCCGAGCATCCGGGGTTCAAGGCAAACCGCGATTTCCCAAAGGAGTGCGGGCTTTTGGCAGACAAGCCACTCCTGGAACATTCCCGACCAGCTGGGACCGAACGGCAGCGGGAGAGTGGATTCGCTGGAACGAGGGGTGGATAACGAGTGCGGGAGTTCGGAAACGGTGGACTCCGGATGGGCAACCAACCAGAGCAGTGCACCCACGCGATGGACGTCCCCCCGGCGGGCAAAGGGAAATGGGCCAGACGCGTCCTCGGTGGGTTCGCTGATCCATCGAACGTGGATGTGGTCCGTGTGGTTCGTGCATCGGGCCCACAAGGGTGGCGGCCGCCAGCGTCCAGCACGATTGAATCGGGGTTGGTCGCGGAGGATGGATTCGGCTTCGAACAACAATGCTGAGGACTCGTCCGCCATGGCCTGCCACTCGATCCGTTGGGTGGCGTGGATGAGGCGGGTGATCCGATGGCTTTGGCCGTGGGTGCGTCGGTACGAAGAGAGACGTTGCCGAAGGGACCGGGCCTTGCCGACGTAAAGGAGTGTGCCGTGCTCGTCGAAGAACCGATAAATCCCGGGTTGTTCTGGCACACTTCGGAACCATTCAACCCCCAGGCGCTCCACCAGTGGTTGGGGCGCAGGCAGCAGTCGAAGCTGGGTGGGCGGCATGTGTGGGCGGATCAGCTCCTGTTCTGGCGCTCCTGTTGAATCTCGCTCAAGGCCTTCAGGCTGAAAAGTCCCGTCGGCTGTTCATCCCGGAAGAAGACCCAATCGGCGACTACGGCGGTATCCACCGTGACTCTTGAATCCAGTTTGAGGTCTCCCAGATCGATGGGCTCGTTTCCGAGTCGACCGGTGATAAGGCTCTCCTGGATCGATTCGACGGTGATCCAGATGAACTCGGTCCTGGAGCCAACCGTCACCGGAGCCTTCACGGCGCAGTGTTGGGCGTTGCCAGAGGTGAAGGCCTCGACGAATTCGTTCCACCGGGTCCTGGCCTGATTCGATGCATCCACCATGCGTGGATCTTCCTCGCCGACCTCCACGACTGGTGGGGCCACCAGATCGGTGAAGACCCCTTTCACGTCACCCTGCCTGAGCTTGGTTTCGAGTGCGTCATCCCAATGGTTGAAGCGGCAATCGCTGGGTTGGTAAATCGCCTGACAGTCAGGTCCTGCGAGTTCGGCAAGCAAACGGGCGAGTCGTGGGTAGTGCTCCTCCGGAAGGACGTTTTCCTCCTCCCGCTGGACCAGATCCACGGCGAGCCAGCCGCGGTTCTCCTCGAGCACCTTTCGCAACCGCGCTTCCCCTGCCTTGTCGGAGATGGCCGTTGGATCCTCAAAGTAGGGGCGGTCCGAACAATGCACCAGATGGAGGCGCCGGGCTGCTGCCGCAATGAGCAAGGGCGGCTTGCCAGTGACGAACTGCCCGGTGCCATCCCGGGGAGTTTCCGCTGAAGCAGGTGCTCCGTCGTCGGATTGCGGCTCGGCCACCACCTCGAATCGTCCTCCCCATGCCGTCTCGCAATAGCGCGCGAGGGTGGAGGCATCAAGATGCCTGGGACGCCGAAGGAGCAGAACGAGGGAGATCAGGGGGCGATCTGGGGCCTGGGAGCTGGATCGCTCGGCTGACAAACGTGATGGTGAGAAGAGTTGCCAGATGTCCCAGACGATGACTGCAAGGACCACCGCTGGCAGCCATTGCCATCGGACTCCGGGTTGGGTGGCGGCATGCCAGACCGCATCGGCTGCGAGCAGCGCCGCGGCGGCGCAGGCGGGGATCCGAACAGCCCCGATACCAAACCAAAGCGCGACGGCAAAGAGCATCGCCATCGGGGCGATCGCCAGGTGAAGCGTTCCTTCCCAGAGGGTGGGCGTTGTACCCATCACCCCCTTCCAGAGCGAGTGGGCGCCAAATCCAAGAAGAGCGGATGCCGCGAGTGCCCGCGGGAACCCGGGGAAGAGTGGCCTGCGCGCATTCATGAGGGCAGTTGGATCAATCCAGGCGAGACGTGGCTGCCAACGTTACGGCATGCTTACATGCTTGGTTTGGTGGCCACCTTCACCGGGATCAGGATGAAGTTTTACGTCCGTAGACCAATGTTCGGCAACTCCGTTAATGCATCCTATCCTCGCAATTGATAACTCGGGGCAGTGAACACGCAGGACTTGATCCGGCTTGGCGTACCGCCGGGTGACACCATGCGCCGAGGGGTTGATTTCATTTCGAGGTACGTCCTGAAGGGCTTGGAGAAATCGTTGCTCGAGGCAGAGGTGCGCGCAGTGATGGCGGATCCAGCGCGGTTCGTGAAGGATCCGCTTCGCGGGGGCTTCGCACAGGCCCTTCTCCGGACGGAGCGCAAGGTCATCCCAGCAGCGGCGTCCTGGCGCCAATGGGGTGAGGGCCTGGAGCCGGAGGCGGTGAACCAGATGGCGCGTGCGTGCCAGCTGCCGATCTCTGTGGCGGGTGCCCTGATGCCGGATGCGCATCTGGGGTATGGGCTTCCGATTGGTGGGGTGTTGGCTACTCGGGGAGCGGTGATTCCCTATGCGGTCGGTGTCGACATCGCTTGCCGCATGAAGCTGACGGTGCTGGACCTGCCGGTACGGGACATCGAGCGGAAACGGGAACGCCTGGTGTGCGCGATCGAGGAGGAAACCCGCTTTGGAATCGGGGCTTCATTCAGCGATCGGCGGCAACACGGGGTCATGGATGTTGACTGGGCGGTGAGCCCGGTGACGCTGGCGAACCGCGATCGGGCCTGGGCACAGTTGGGCACGAGTGGGTCCGGGAATCATTTCGTGGAGTTCGGGATCTTCTCGCTTCCGGAACCGTTGGATGGGCTCCCGGCAGGCGAGTATGTGGCACTGCTCAGCCATAGTGGGAGCCGTGGTTGTGGTGCTGCGGTCTGTGAGCATTACAGCGACTTGGCCATGGCGCAGCATCGCGAGTTACCCAAGGAACACCTGCACTTGGCGTGGTTGGACCTGACCGAGGCGGCTGGAATCGAATACTGGGCAGCGATGGAACTGATGGGCCGCTATGCCGCGGCGAACCATGAGTTGATCCATCGGCACATTGCCTCACACCTTGGATCGGAAGTGCTGCTGGATGTCGAAAACCACCACAACTTCGCGTGGAAGGAGCGACATCGCATTGGTGCCACCGACCAGGATGTGGTCGTCCATCGAAAAGGGGCGACCCCGGCCGGTGCAGGCGTGCTGGGGATCATCCCTGGTTCGATGGCCACACCCGGATATCTGGTCCGAGGTCGTGGGTGTCCGGAGGCTTTGGCGTCGGCCTCGCACGGTGCTGGTCGGATCATGAGCCGAAAGCAGGCACAGGCCTCCTTTGAATGGACCAAGGTGCGGCGGCTTCTCCGGGAACGCGGCGTCCACCTGATATCTGCTGGAATCGATGAGGTTCCTGGCGTCTACAAGGACATCGAGCAAGTGATGGCTGCCCAG
>JBIKWS010000234.1:0-6063 GCA_044356195.1 Cyanophyceae cyanobacterium | reverse complement strand
TCGTTGCCTGATTGAGTTCACCCGTCAACCGCGCTGCCCATGCGCGGACCGAGGCCAAGTCCGCTTCCGCCGCCGCGTCCAGGATCGCGTCATCGATCAACCCCGTGCTGAACAATGACCACAAGGCCGCCAACCGCGCATCTTCCCCCGGGCCCGACTTCATCATCGAGACCATCGCTGCCTTCGAAGCGGCCACATCCTTCCGTCCGCCTAACACGCGTTGCGCCATGCGCCGTTGCCAGACATTCGGGTGCTTCAACGCCGTCACCAACTCCGACGTCGACGCCTTGCCGTAGTCCAGTCCGGCCGGCCGCGGTGCCAACGGCTTGCCCGGCTGGTCACCCACGTGCACGACGCGCCAGATGCGACCTCGCTCCCGGTCCACGCCTGCGGGATCCGCATTCGCGTTCTGATAACAGGGATATCGGTCGTACCAATCCATGATCCACACCGCACCGTCGGGCCCGACCTGCGCCGACACCGGCATGAACCAACCGTCGTTGGCGCGCACGAAGTCCTGCACGAAGCCCGCCTTGAAGGTGCTTCCCGCGGGCGTCAACCGGTCCTGATGGATGGCGTTGTCGTGGATGTTTCCCTGCAACGCCATGCCTCGGTACTCGGCTGGATATTGGTCGCCTTGGTAAACACAGATGCCGGCGTAGGCCGCCATGTGATGCCGGTGATCGACGATGCTCGGCAACAGGCCGTAGCCGTAGGGATGCGGCGGCTGTCCGGCCTGCCGCGAATAAAGTCCGCCCGGTGCGAGATGGAAAAGGTGATCGATGACGCAGGCACTGACGAAGGCATTCCCCTGCGCGTCGAAATCCACACCCCACGGATTCGAGGTCCCCTCGGCGTAGATCTCCATCTTTCGCGACTCAGGTCGGTACCGCGCCACGCCCGCCGTCAATACCACGGGTTCCCCTGGTTGGTCCGGGTTCACCGCGCGCGTCACCGTGAAGACGCCGTGGGTCATGTACATCCGCCCATCCGGCCCCCAGGTGAATCCATTCAGCAACTCGTGCCGGTCCTCCAATCCGAACCCCGTCTGGACGATCGTCTTCTTGTCCGCGACATCGTCCCCGTTGGTGTCTTCCACCCAGTAGAGATGCGGGGCCTGCCCGACGAAGACCCCACCGTTACCGACCAGCACGCCCGTCGCGAGGCTCATGCCATCGAGAAAGACCTTCACCGAATCGACCCGGCCGTCGCCGTCCACGTCCTCGAGGATCTTGACGCGATCCCGCCCTGGTTCGCCCGGCTTGGCGCCCAGCGGGTACTCGTACAACTCGACCACCCACAGCCGGCCCCGCTCGTCCCACGTCATCGCCACCGGGTTCACCACCTCCGGTTCGGACGCGAACAGCCGCATCTCGAATCCTTTGGGCAACGTGAACTTCTTCTGGGCGTCCGCGGGCGAAAGCGCCGGCGTGGTGGCAGGCACATGCTGGCCGGTGAGCTGCCTTCCGGAGGGAAGATTCGTGTACACCGGGAACCCGAACTTCGGATGGGTTGGCACGGCACCCAGCATCGTCATGCCCGCCGTCATCGCCGAGATCCTCAGGACCCACGCCGCTGTACGCATCGTTCTCATTGGAATAACCCCAGCCTGCCAACCTCCCCCGCCCGGTCAATGCTGCGGAGTCGTCTGGAATCTGGGAACTGGCGTCTGGAAACTTCCAGAAGGCCGGGCTCTGGGAACTGGTTTCTGGGAACTGGGAACTCCTCCTGAAGGCCGGGTGCCCCCACCCGGCGACTTCAAACTCCGCCGCGTTAGGGCACGCGACCTAGAGCCCCCATTCCGCAACATTCCGGGTTTGGCTTCCCGACCACAGGCACTACCGTCGACGCCGTCCGTTCCAAAGCATGAGCACGATGGCCAGCGCACCCGTTCCCGCGAGCACGACGTCCAACCTCCCTCCGGGAGTCACCTTCCACCGTCTCGAAAACGGTCTCGAAATCATCCTGCGCGAAGACCGCTCCGCGCCCGTCGTCAGCGCCCAGGCGTGGTGCCGCGCCGGATCCATCGACGAAGGCCAATGGCTCGGCGCCGGGCTCTCGCACGTCCTCGAGCACATGCTCTTCAAGGGCACCACCACCCGCGGTGCCGGACGCATCGATCAGGAGGTCCAATCCGCCGGCGGGTACATGAACGCCTACACCTCGTTCGACCGAACCGTCTACTGGATCAACGTCCCCAATACCGGTGCCCGCATCGCCATCGACATCCTCTGCGACATCTTCCAGCACGCCTCCCTTCCCGCCGACGAACTGACCAAGGAACTCGATGTCATCCGGCGCGAGATGGACATGGGCAACGACGACCCCGGCCGTCGTTCCTCCCGCCGGCTGTTCGAGTGCGCCTACACCCGCAGCCCCTACCGGTTTCCCGTCATTGGATTGCCCGACCTCTTCAACCGCGTCACCCGCGATCACCTCACCGCCTATTACGCCGAGAAGTACGCGCCCAACAACTGCTTCATCGTCGTCGTCGGAGACATCCGACCTGCCGAGGTCCTGGATCAGATCCGCACGGCCTTCGCGAATGCCAAGGCCCGTCCCGTACCCGCCTCCGTCCTCCTTCAGGAACCCCGGCAAACCTCGCCTCGCGAGGTCATGGACGAGTCCACCGTGGAACTCGGCCATTACCACATGGCGTGGCACACCCCCGACCTGCGGCATCCGGACACCGCCGCCCTCGATGTCCTGGCCACGCTCCTGGGATCAGGACGCAGCAGCCGATTGTACCAGGCGGTGCGCGAGCGAGCGGCCTTGGTCCATTCCGTGAGTGCCTGGATCTACGCGCCCGGTTTGGCCGGATTGTTCGGCGTGAGCGGTGTTTGCGATGGAGACAAGTTCTCCGCCGCCCGGGACGAGATCCTCGCCGAGATCGAGCGGATGAAGGTGGAACCCGTGTCCGGTGCCGAACTCGCCAAGGCCGTCAAACAATTCACGGCCGGGACCCTCGCGACCCGCAAGACCATGGAGGGCCAAGCGCAGGACCTTGGCGGCAACTGGATGGCCGCGCACGATCTCCAGTTCAGCGAACGTTACCTGGCCAATGTCCGCCGACTCACCCCCGATGACCTCCGCCGCGTCGCCAACGAGTACCTGACCGAGTCCAACCGGACCACCTACGCCCTGCTCCCCACCGGCACCGCTCCCCGTGCCGAGATCACCGTGGATTCGGGTGCCGATCATCCGGTCCGGAAGTTCGACCTCCCGAACGGCCTCCGCCTGCTGGTCAAGGAAGATCACCGCCTGCCATTCGTTGACTTCCGCATGGCCTTCTCGGGTGGACTGCTGGCTGAAACCCAGGCCACCAGCGGCCTGACCTCCATGGTCTCCCGACTGCTCCTCAAGGGCACCCGGCGTCGATCCGCCATCGAACTCGCCACCGAGATCGAAAGCCTCGGCGGATCCCTCGAACCGTACGGTGGCAACCACAGCTTCGGTGCCAGCGCCGAGGTTCTCAGCGGCGACTTCGCCCAGGGTCTCGACCTCCTCGCCGACGTGATCCTCCATCCCGCCTGGCCGGCCGACGCCATCGAACGCGAGCGCGAAGTCCAACTCGCCAGCCTTCGCGGCCAGCGCGACCAACTGCTCCAATGCGCCTTCAAGGGACTCCGCCGCGGTCTCTTCGGCGACAACGGCTACGGGCTCGATTCACTGGGCAGCGAATCCAATGTCCGCCGCTTCGTCGTTCAGGACATCGACTCCTTCTACCGGCACCTGGCCGTTCCCAACAACGCCGTCCTCTCCATCTTCGGCGACATCCACGCCGATGCCGTCCGCGCCGAAGTCGAACACGCCTTCCGAGATTGGCAACCCGGGGCCGTCTTCGGCCACCAGTCCACACAACCCGTCCTCCACACTGCCCGCATCGAAGAAGCGCGCGAGAAGGAACAGGCCGTGATCGCCCTCGGGTTCACCGGCTCCACCTTCGACGCCGCCGATCGTCCCGCCCTCGAACTGCTCCAGGAAGCCTGCTCGGACATGGGCTCCCGGCTCTTCATGCGGATCCGCGACGAACTCGGCCTCGCCTATTACGTCGGTGCCTCGAACTTCCTCGGTCGCACCCCCGGTTACTTCGCCTTCTACTGCGGCACCGCTCCGGACGAGGTCGATCGCGTCGAACAGGAACTCCGCGCGCAGGCCGATGCCCTTCGCACGGAGGGCCTGACCGAAGAGGAACTCCTTCGCGCCAAGGCAAAACTCGTTGGCCAGAAAAAGATCGCCCGCCAGGACCTGGGCCACCTCGCCCTTTCCGCCGCCCTGGATGAACTCTACGGCCTGGGCTACGCCCACGGCGACAAGGACGACGAACGCTACGAGGCGGTCACTGCCGAGGACATCCGCGCCGCCGCCCAACGCTACCTCAAACCCGAGTCCGCCGTGGTCTCCATCATCCGCGGGCGATCCTCCGCCAAGTCCTGATCGGAGGGATCGGACGGATCAGTCCGATCCGTCCGATCATTCCGATCCCCGCCATCACTGCGGCCACGGGATCCCGGGAATATTCCGCACGATCCCGTAGGCCACCGCCAAACCACCCACCCCCCCCAGCACCCACGGGCGAGCCATGGGGTTGGGGAGTTTCACGCTGAACATCGCCGCAACCCACGCAAGGGTGGTCCAGCCGAGCAGCGGCGCGATGCAGACCCAAAGTGGATTCAAGACCCACGCGAGACCAAACTCACCGCGCAGCATGGCATGGGTTGCCCGGAGAACCCCACACCCGGGGCACTTCAATCCGGTCATCGAGTAGGTCCAGCACCGCGGGTAGAAGACCTGGCCCGCGGGTTGGTATCGCCAGAGCAGCAAAGCGATTCCCGCCAGCCCCGCCAGCACCATCCAGCGCAGCCAGCGGGTCGCCCCGGACGCGGACGCCGGAACGATCACAGGCGGCGGTGCTGGCGACCCCACGGCGCTCATCGAAGCCCTGCCATTACTGGAACTCCGCCTGGATCTCGGGCTTGTTCAACAGCACCAACGCCCAGATGCCAAACCCAAGCCCGATCAGGCAGCAGCAGCTCGAAAAACAGGGCACCATCATCAGGATGGCTGCGGTGATCACCAACCCACGCGATTGCAGACGGAGGAACTTGAGTCCACCGAACACCACCAGTCCCGCGGCAGCGGCACTCAGCAGGAGCATCAGCCACTGGACGGCCGCTGGCATGCCACTCTGCATGTTGTTGATCTGAACAAGCCACTCGGGTGAGTTGGGCGGCAACTCCTGCCTTCCCCCGGAAACAACCTGCATCACGGCACTAAGCAGCACCAGGACACACATCAATCCTCCAAACACGATCATGCAGATCGCCGCCGGCTTTACCTGGACCAACGCCGCCTCACGCGACGGATAGAATCCGGACGTTCCCGAAGAACCCATCGACGATCCTGTCGGGACCGCAGGCACGACGGGCACGCCGGCTGCCGTCAGGTCTCCTGAAAACTCAGACAACTGCCCCAGGTTCTGCCAGACCTCCTCGCCATCCCGACAGATCTGGGACTCGCCATTCAACCGACGTTCACGGATCCACTGCCGCACCGTCTCGGCATCAATGGGTCCGTACACGTTCTGATCCGCACCTCTGACTCGATACATGCAGCCTCCGAAGTTCGTTAAGGGTTCACCAACAAATCATCCATGGGACTCCACGCTCACGCCTTTGACTCCCCAGCCTCGGCATCCCGATACCGGTAGGCCATCGCCACGAACACGAACACGATCGCCACCGCGAAGGTCATCAGTGCATACGTGAGGAACCGACCGGCTGTCACCGAATCCGACCCCGCCTGTCCTTCCGCGGCCTTCGAGCCGAACTTGGTGATCATCGCGACCAGGAAGTTGCCCGCCGCCACCGTCAGCAGCCAGAAGCTCACGATCGTACTCTTCATGCTCTTCGCCGCCTGGGTGTAGGCGAACTCCAATCCCGTCGTCGACACCAGCACCTCTGCCGTCGTCAGGATCGTGTACGGGATGGCCTGCCACAGCACGCTCAGCTTTTCCCCGGCGCTGACGCGCTGTTGGATCCACGCCACCACCACGTAAGAAAG
>JBIKWS010000233.1:0-6085 GCA_044356195.1 Cyanophyceae cyanobacterium | reverse complement strand
CGGCGAGGCCCCCATCTGGATCATGCCGTCGAGCTTCAGCTTGTAGGCCTGCGGATCCCGCGTCGCACAGACCACGTCCACGATGTAATCCCGGACTTGCTCGTCCATGTACATCTCGTTGAGCACCGCACGCGCCTTGAGAATGTCCTCTGGGGTGACCACCGCCTGCGCTGTCGGATGGCCGGTCGTCCGCCCCATCATGTCCAGGATCTGGCGTTCCTCTTCCCGGGTCGGATAGCCGATCTTCAACTTCAGCATGAACCGATCGACCTGCGCCTCGGGCAACACGTACGTGCCCTCCTGCTCGATCGGATTCTGCGTCGCCAGCACCAGGAACGGTTCCTCCAACCGGAAGGTCTGATCGCCGATCGTCACCTGCCGTTCCTGCATCGCCTCCAGCAGTGCCGACTGCACCTTGGCCGGAGCCCGGTTGATTTCGTCCGCCAGCACCAGATTCGCGAAGATCGGTCCCCGACGGATGGAGAAATTGCCCGCATTGGGATTGTAGACCTGCGTGCCGATGACATCGGCGGGCAGCATGTCGGGCGTGAACTGGATCCGGGAGAAGCGGACGTGCAATCCGGTGGCCAGCGTCTTGACGGAAAGGGTCTTGGCCAGTCCGGGCACGCCTTCGAGCAGGACGTGGCCGTTCGCCAGAAGCCCAATGACGAGTCGCTCGACCAGATATCGCTGGCCCACGACACACTTGTTGATCTCGGTAAACAGGGGGCCCAGGAAGGCGGAAGCCTCCTGGACGGCGGCGTTGGCGGCTGCAGGACCGGAACTCATCTGCGCGTGTATGCCGCACCGACCGCCCCAAGGGCAACGGCGTTCAATCCCGAATTTCGGTTTATCCCCTCACCGACGGGTCCGCCAGAGCCGGAACATCATGGCCAGGATGCCCCATGCCGCCCGGAGGGTACCCGTCAGGTTGCCGGAAATCTTGGACTCCCCCGCGCGCCGGGGCCGGAACCGGACGGGAATCTCGACGATCCGCAGTCCCGCCTCGATGGCCCGGACCTGCATCTCCACATTCCATCCAAACCCCCGATCCGTCAGGCGGAGGCCCAGGAGTGCCGCGACCCGCATCGCCCGCAACGAACCCACATCGCCAAAGGAACGTCCCCAGCCCGCGCGAGCCACCACCCTGAAGATCGACGTACAGATCCGCTGGGAAGCGTTCATCGCCGCCCGCGATTCGGCGGACCCGGATCGATCGCCAAGAATCAGGTCCGCCTCCCGGGCGACTGCTTCCCAGCGGCGGCATTCCTCCGGGTCGAGGGCGTCGCTGCCATCGGCGGAACTGAAGAGGACCCACTGGGTCCCCGGGGGCAGGTCCTGCAATCCTCGCCATGCGGCGGCCCCGTACCCGCGGGTGGGTTCGGAAACGACGTCCGCACCCGCTTCCCGTCCCAGTGCCGCCGTGTCGTCGGTGCTGCCGTTATCGATGACGCGCACCGCGGCAAAGCCCGCTTCCAACCACTGGCGGACCGTCTGGGTGACACATTCACGCTCGTTGAGCGCCGGAATCAGCACGAGGCAGGTCTTGGCAAACCCCGGTTCAGGATGCGGAGGATTTGCCATCACTCGGGATTGGCCGTCACCGCTTCGTACGCCCGCACCAAGGCCGAACGCAGCTCTTCCCTTCGCACCGGCTTGGCCAGGTAGTCATCCATGCCGGCAGCGAGGCAGCGTTCCCGATCCTCGCGCATCGCATTCGCCGTCATGGCGATGATGCGGACCTTGGGAGCCCCGTTCCGCTCGCGCTCCCGGAGCCGGCGTGTGGTTTCGTAGCCGTCCATTTCCGGCATGAGGCAATCCATCAGGATGATGTCGAAACGGGCGGCTTCCACCGCATGCAGGACCTCGAGTCCGTTGAGGGCCGTCTCGGCCCGGCAACCGAGTCGCTCCAGCATCTTCACCGCCAGCAACCGGTTCGTCAGGTTGTCCTCCGCCAGGAGGATCCTCAACCGTCCCAGTTCGGAGGGATCAACCACGATTCCTCCTGCCGAATGATCACCGGAACGGGTGGACGGGCGCTTCTGGACAGCGCCCGGCGGCGGCTCGGAGCCGGGCAAGGGTGCCGCCAGTGCCTCGACCAGGCATTGATGCAATTGCGCCCGTTTCACCGGCTTCAACAGGAACACCAACAAGCCTGCATCCCGGAGGGCCATGGAGTCCGGCCGTTCGTGCGCCGAGGAGAGCATCACCATGCGGGTCCCACACAACACCGGATCCCGATGGATGCGACGGGCCAGCATCATCCCGTCCACCTCCGGCATCTGGAGGTCCAGGACGGCGAGGTCGTACGGTTTGCCCTCGCGGAGGGCTTCCCGCATCCGCGTTTCCGCGGTGGCAGCGTCTTCCACGGCCTCCGCCAGCACCTCCCACAGTTTCAATTGCTGGAGCAGCAACTGCCGGTTCGTGTCGTTGTCGTCCACGATCAGGATCCGGCGGTTCACCAGAGGCGGGAGGACCACGGGAAGCGCCGGTGAACTCGCGGACTGGAAGTTCGCGGTGAACCAGAACAACGAACCGCGCCCAGCCTCGCTCTCGACGCCGATCTCACCCTCCATCAGTTCCACCAGGCGCTTGCTGATGACCAATCCGAGTCCGGTGCCGCCGTACTTCCGGGTGGTCGAACTATCGGCCTGGCTGAACGGTTGGAACAACCGTGAGCGGACTTCTTCCGAAATGCCGATGCCCGAATCCCGGACTTCAAAACGCAGGCGCGAACCGCCATCAGGCAATCCGGACTCGAGTTTGACCCGCAACAGGATGTCACCGCGCTCGGTGAACTTCACCGCGTTGCCCGTCAGGTTGAGGATGATCTGCCGCACCCGTGTCGGATCCCCCATGAGGTACGGCGGGATCTGTTCATCCATCCAGAGGATGATCTCGAGCCCCTTCTTGTGGGCAGTCACTGCCAGCAGGTCGACGACGCCCTCGAGCAGGTGGCGAAGATCGAACGGGGTCATCTCCAGCGTCATCCGGCCTGCCTCGATCCGCGACAGATCCAGGATGTCATTGATGATCGTGAGCAGGCTCGACGCGCTCTGCTGTACCAATTCCGCATGCGCCCGTTGCTCCGTTTGGAGCGGGGACTCGAGCAGCAGGCTGCTGAAGCCAAGGATGCCGTTCATTGGCGTCCGGATTTCATGGCTCATGGTCGCCAGAAACTCGCTCTTCGCCCTGCTCGCCGCCTGCGCCTCCCGGTACAGCTCGATCAACTCCTCCTTCTGTTTCTCGATGCTGTCGCGGGACTGCGCCAATTGGTCGGCCATCCGGTTGAAACTCCGACCAAGATCCCCGATTTCATCGCTGCGGGTCATTTCGACCCGATGCTGGAATTGCCCTTCGCCGAACTGTTGGGTGGCCTTGGCCAGGCGATGGATCGGGTTGGTCAGGCTCCGGGCGAGGAACATCGCGCCCAAGGCAGCAATGACCGCGCTGAACAGCGAGCTCACGAGCAGATCCCTGGCTACTTCCCGAGCGCGCTCATCCAGGAAGTCCACCGGCCGATCTGCCTGCAGGACCGCCACCACGTTCGAGTCTTCATCCTTCACCGGTGCCGCCGCAGAGATCCACCATCCATGCCCGTCCCGATACAGCCCGCGCGAAGTCGCCTGATCATTCAGCGCGGACTCCAGATGCGGCTGCGTGCCATATCCGTTCCCGACGAAAAAATTCCCGTCCGGCCCGGGATCAGTCATCACCACGAACTCAAAGCGGTTGGTCGGGGAGGCGTCCTCCCGAGGACGCATGATGTAAAGCGGACTGTGGTGGCTGTTGGTCAGCCGGTTCGCGTACTTGACCTTCAGCAGAAGCTCCCGGTTCTCGATGAAGTCTGAATTATCGGCCTGAAAAACCTCTCCGTTGGTCGGGTTGTTGATGGAACGGAGGGCACCTCCCTTGATCGCAGGAGCCAGCGAATTGACCACCGCGAGGAGTTCGTCGCGCAACTGCTGCTCGAGGAACGCCTTCTGGTACCTGTAGGCGGCAAACGACGACACACCGACCGCAAGTCCGATCAAGAGCAGGGAGAAGCCCACCAGGCGGAAATACAATCCCACCCGGCGCTTACGTCGGACCCCGCGGTTTGCTGGTGTCGTCGATTGCTCCATTGGAACCCGCCGTACCCCGTGTCCCCAAGCAGCGGCCCAAGGTGTGCGTGCCGGTCCGCCACCAATGGCGGAGCACCCTGAAGAGGAAGGGGCTGGGCCTGTTGTCCGCCGTTTCCACCCCCCGCGTCCAGAATGAAGACAGCTTCTCTCGTCAATGCCCCTCGAAATTCCAGAGTTCTTCAAGCGTCGCACGCGACTTCACCCCGACGCTTCGGCTACCCTTTCCCCCTCCGTGATGGCCAACGACATCCCACGCCCGGAAACGTCGCACGCACGACCCGTGCAGCTTGTGGGCGCATCGCTTCTCCTCGTCTGGGGTGCGCAGGTCGTGCTGGCCAATCGTCCCACCATCTCCCCTCTCCTGCTGGTGGGCTGTGTTCAGGCCATCGCATGGGCCGCCCTCGCCTGGCTGGCTCGACGGCCCGGACCGCTGCCCGGTACCCTGAAATGGGCAGTGGCTTTCCGACTGCTCGCCTCGTTCACCCAGCCCCTCATGGAAGATGATTGGGCGCGCTACCTTTGGGACGGATGGAGGTTCCTGACGACCGGCAATCCCTATCACGCCGTGCCCTCCGCATTCTTCACGGACCCTTCCGTTCCCGAACTCCTCCAACAGCGTCTGAGCGAGATCAACAATCCCGATCTTCCCACAGTCTACGGCCCGTTGTTGCAGATGGGATTCGCCCTCGCCGCGTGGATCGCTCCCGGGGAACTCTGGCCGTGGAAAATCATCACCCTCGCCGCGGACCTTGGCGTCCTGGGCTTGGTCCATCGCGCCTTCGGCAGCCGTGCCGCCGCGCTCTACGGCTGGTGCCCCTTGGTCATCCACGAGACGTGCGTCAACGCCCACGCGGACGTCCTTGCAATCCTCCCCATGGTCGCCGCCGCATGGGCCCATCAACGCCAACGCCCGTGGGCCGCCGGCATCGGCCTTGGACTCGCCGTCAGCGGAAAAGTCCTCGCGCTGCCCGCCGTTCCATTCCTCCTCGGTGTTCGGAATGTCCGCGGATGGGCCGCATTCGTGCTCACCGCGGTCGCCCTGCACGCACCGTTCTGGGGTCCGAACGGCCTTGGATCCTCCCTCCAGACCTTCGCCGCTGGATGGGAGTTCAATTCCTCGCTGGTCGGCATCCTGGGAATCTTCCTGCCTGCCGACGGCGCCAGGATCCTCGCCCTGACAATGGTGGCACCGTTCCTGGCGGCCCACTTCTGGAAATGCCTCCGCAACCCAGCCGCCATGCCGCGGCTGGATGCCGTGTTCGGGGGGGTCCTCGTCGCCTCCGCGGTCGTGAACCCGTGGTACTTGCTCTGGATGGCACCGTTCGTGGCCGCCCGCCCCACCCTCACCGGATGGAGCGCAATGGCTGCCGTCCTTCTGAGCTATGCGACCGCCCTGAACCTGGGCATCAACGCCCCCGGCCCCTACTCCCATCCGGTCTGGCTGCGCCCGATCGAGTATGGGGTCATTGCCGCAGCCGCCCTCTGGGACGGTCTGCGGCACCTACGAGCCCGACGCGCTTCCGTCAGAACGGAATCGTCAGCGACGCGCCCAGGATGATCTTGTCGCCTGCGTTGCGGCCATCGACGTTGAAGGCACCAAAGATCTGGTAATAGCGCCCGCCGGAATCCCGGTAGCCGAGTCCGGCTTCGAAGATCTGATTGATCTCCTTCAACTCCGGAAACGTGAAACCCGGGTCCCCGATGTCCGACCCGCTCAGGCTCTGCACGTGCCGGTAAGCCACATTGACGGTGAAGGAACCAAAGGTCTTGTAGGCGCCAATCAACCCAAAGAAATCATCGGGGACGGGATTCTCGCGCAGTCGATAGCCGGCCTCGCCGTACAGCCCGAAGCCCGTCTCGCCAATCGCCTTCGCCATCAGCACGGAGGCTTCACCGCCATGGGCCCCATCGCCCGCCGACCACGGTAGACCTTCGTCATAGGATCCAGCCACGATCCCACC
>JBIKWS010000232.1:0-6113 GCA_044356195.1 Cyanophyceae cyanobacterium | reverse complement strand
CAGCGGCGTCAGGGGTTGGCTGGTGCCGTCGAGGAGGGTCCAGGTGGCCTGCAGGTCGTTCAGGTCGGCACCATCGTCTTCCCAACCGACGATGACATTGCCGTTGCGGGCGATGCCAATGCCGAGACTTTCGGTGGATCCGTTGTTGATGCTGTTGCCGTCCTGCGTGTTCAGGAACACGGTATCGGAGACGGGTTGGACGCCGCCGGCCTCGGGGGCGGCCGGGACGGTGGCTTGGGCGAAGGCACTGCAAGAACCCAGGCAGAGGCCGGCGACGGGGAGCCAACGGCGGAGCTTGGATTGGGATTTGGACTGCTTCATGCGGATATACCTTTCTGGTATCCCCGGATGGGCATGGACCATCCCGGCGGTGGCAACAAGCCGACGAGGCCAGGCAAAATCCGTATACTTCCGGGGAGTTTGGTTAACCTGCCACGACTCTCGCTGCTGTCGCCATCCCACGGTTGGAGTATTTGGAGCGGGAAATCCCGGGGGGTGTCGCGAGGGTGTGTGTTGCCCCAGCGGGAGGGAAACCCCCAATGACGCCCGAAATTGGCACTGTTTGCATCCGGACGTCGCATATGCGACGTCCGGATGCAAATTGCGGGGGCGCTCCCAATCAACCGGCGCGGTGATGTCTCCGTAACCTCACGGCGATCCTTCTCAGGTATCTGTCGAACTGGGGAACGCACCTGTGGGGATGACTCAAGGCTTGTCCTGAAGGCCGGGGTTTCCCAGCCTCCGGCCGTTCCAATTCGGTAGATTCTCCGGGGTGGAACATCCTTTGCGACGATGAACATGGTTCCGAAACCTGCCTATCCGTGGCCCGGAGTGATCCGGCGCTACGCCGATTTCCTTCCCGTCACGGCGACGACGCCGGTGGTGACCTTGCTCGAAGGCAACACGCCGCTGGTACCTGCACCTGGATTTGTCCGGGCCATTGGCGGGAAGTTCGAGTTGTACCTGAAGTACGAGGCGTTGAACCCGACGTGTTCGTTCAAGGATCGCGGGATGACGATGGCGATCACGAAGGCCGTGGAGCGTGGAGCGAAGGCGGTGGTCTGCGCGTCGACGGGCAACACCTCGGCCTCGGCGGCGGCGTATGCGGCGCGGGCCGGGTTGAAGTGCGTCGTCCTGCTGCCAGAGGGGAAGATCGCCTTGGGCAAGCTGGCCCAGGCACTGATGTACGGCGCGACGACCGTGTCCATCCGCGGCAATTTCGATGATGCGCTGCGGATCGTCCGTGAGTTGGGCGAGACGGGGTTGATCGAGGTGGTGAATTCGATCAATCCGGTGCGGATCGAGGGGCAGAAGACGGCGGCCTTCGAGATCTGCGACGCGTTGGGGGACGCGCCGGACTTCCATTTCCTGCCGGTGGGCAACGCCGGGAACATCACGGCCTATTGGCGCGGATTCAGCGAGTATCTGAACGCCGGGAAAGCGGACACCCGCCCCCGGATGATGGGTTGGCAAGCGGCCGGTGCCGCGCCGATCGTGCTGGGGCATCCGGTGGAACATCCGGAAACCGTCGCGACGGCGATCCGTATCGGAAACCCGGCTTCATGGCAGGGCGCGTTGACCGCGGCGTCGGAATCCGGGGGTGCGATCCGGTCGGTGACGGACGAGGAAATCCTGCATGCGTACAAGTTGCTGGCGCGGACCGAGGGATTGATGGTGGAGCCGGCCTGTGCGGCTCCGTTGGCGGGGTTGATCCAGGCCGTGCGGGCTGGGGAAATTCCCGAGGGAAGCCTCGTGACGGCGACGATGACCGGTCACGGTTTGAAGGATCCGGACACCGCGATCCGCGTGGCGGGCTTTGAACCGATCATCACGGACGCGACCCGGGAAGCGGTGGCTTCGGCGATCGGGCTGGGCTGAGGTTGTCGCGGGGCGACGAGGACATCGCCGCCCCGAATCCATTTCCCGGGCTTAAAGTTCGGTGGTGGCCGCCTTGCGCAGGCCCATGCGCAGGGGGACTGCGCCGGCGAGAACGCTGAAGAGCACGAAGACCGCCCACGCGAGGGCGGCGCGTCCGGGGTGCGATTCGTTGTCGCGCCATCCCCACGGTGAACCGACGCCGAGGACGACCACGGACGTGAGGATGTAGAGGAAGCTGAGGACGAGGCAGAAGGTGCCGCCGAAGCCCGAGACGATCTTCGACGGGTTCGTTTCGCGGAAGTTGGGATAGAGGACGCCCAGGCCGACGGCGATGCCGTTCAATGTGAAGGTCATCACCGTGGTCGCGCCGGCGAAGAACACGACCCGCGGCCATTCGAGGCGGAGGAGGTTTCCTGAGAGGATCGTGAGGGAGACGGTCAGGACAAGGGCCGCGAGGGTGGCCAACCAGAACTTGATGCGGACGGCGCGGGCGAGTCCGAGGGGGGCGAGACCAACGAGCCAGACGCGGCGGCCTTCGAGGGAGAACTGGGGGAAGACAAAGCGGGTGGTGATGGTGGCGACGTTGAGGGCGCAGGCACCGAGGTTCAGGAACGAGACGAGGCTGATCCAGAACTGGGAGTCCAGCTGTCGCGTGAAGTGGCGCAGATTGATGATGTAGACCGTCAGCAGACCAAAGAGCAGGACCGACTGACCCCATTGGGTGGTGTCGCGCCAGAACACGCGGATGTCCTTGGCGACAATGGCGCGTGCGTCTGGCGGGAGGCGCAGCATCTGGAGAAGACGATCCAGATGGTCGGTCGGGGTCCAGCGGGCCAGCGGTTGTGGCGGCTCGGAACCTTCGGACGGTGCGGATTCGGCGAGGAACGAATCGCGGAGGAGCAGGGCCATCGAGCGTCGTCGGTCTTCGAGCCGCCGGAACCAGGCCCATTCGGCAAACACGCTGCTGCGGCTCTGGACCGAGGAGGCGGCGGAATAGAACGGCCGGCCCAGAAAGAGGGCGGCGAGGCGCGACAGCAGGAGGGCGTTGCTGAGCAGGACGAGCGCGAAGAAGCCGGCGACCGGGAGAGCTCCTTCGGCCCAGTTCTGGACCGCAGCGCTGAGCCAATAACTGGGGAGCACGGGCGACTGGGCGAAGCGGGTGTTGACGAGGAGGCGGTCGATGACGGCCTGCATGCGGGCTTCGAGCTGTTCGTCGGCGACGGGTTCCGGGCGGAAGCGCCAGGCGACGAGCAGGATGAATCCCACGACGGCACAGAGCGCCGTCAGTTGGAAAGCCTTCCGGTCCAGATGCCGGGCCAGAGTGACCGCGCCGGCGGCACCCGCGACGCCCGGGATCACGAGGAAGATTCCGACGAAGACGAAGGTGATGGGGTAGAAGTGCCACGCGACGTTGTTGGAGATCCCGTAGGCGGCGAGAAGGGGAGCGATCAGGAACAGGAACGCCCACGAGGCGAGCAGGCTGCTTTCAATGAGTTTCCAGCGGACGACGGATTCCACCGGGACGGGGGCGGTCAGCAGGAAGGCGGTCTCGCGATTCCGGAAGAGGTTGGTGTAGGCGATGACGAGGTTGGAGAGCAGCAGCAGGATGAAAAGGAAGGCGAACAGCAGGAAGAGTAGCCGCTCGACGAGCAGGGATCCCAGACCGGGGAACCGTCCGATGAACCGGAGCCCGAGATCGAACAGCAGGAACGAGAGGACCAGGTATCCGGAAAGGAAGGCAGCGATGACCCCGACGAGGAGGCGGGATTCGTGGCGGAGGGCGAGGAGGCGTCGCCACGAGCTCAGGGCGTTGACCCGGATCAACAGGGCGAGGGGCGAGGGGAACCGGCTCATGCAACGGGGGCGGTTTGCTGGCGTTCGCCTTCGGTGATCGAAAGGAAGGCCCGTTCGAGCGCACCGTCGGTTCCCGCCTTCGCATGGAGTTCGGCCGGTGTGCCCACGGCCACGAGCCGGCCGCGGTGGATGATGCCGACGCGGTCGGCCATCTCCTCGGCAACGCTGGTCTGGTGGGTGGAGAGGAAGACCGTCATGCCGCGCTTGGCACGTTCGCGGAGCGTGTCCTTCACGACGCGGGCGTGGTGGGGGTCGAGGCCGACCATGGGTTCATCGATCACGAACACCTCGGGATCGTGCAGGAGGGCGGAGGCGATGGCGACGCGTTGGCGGGTGCCGTGGGAAAGGGATTCGATCGGCTTGTGCAGCCATTCCTCGAGCTGGAAACGCGGGATGAGGTCCGCCGCGGCCCGCCGGATGTGGTCGTCGTCCATCAGGAAGAGCTGGCCGGTGAAGCGGAGGAATTCCCAAGGGGTGAGCTTGTCGTAGAGGAAGGGGAAGTCGGGGACGTAGGCGAGGCGTCGGCGCGCTTCGAGGGGTTGCTGCTGGACGTCGAATCCGGCGACCCGGGCGAGCCCTTGGTTCGGGCGAATGAGGCCCACGAGGATCTTGATGGTCGTGGTCTTGCCGGCGGCATTGGGTCCGAGGACACAGAAGAATTGCCCCTTGGGCACGATCAGGGAAATGCCGTCCACGGCCCGGACGTCCCCGAAGTGTTTGACCACGTCGACCAGTTCGATCATGCGCGAGGCAACAGTGTCTTGCGCTGGGCGCTGGCGCCAGTGCGGGGTGGGGAAAGATGGGGGAGATTCAAGGTTGAAGTCCGAGGGGCGACCCACAGCCTCCTGACGTCGGCTGCTCCGCCTCTTTATCGGCACCCAATCTGGTCTCCGCGGCACGCGGGACGTGACAGGCGGCCGGGAGGCACGTTTACTCCGCGGCCGGCGATGATACTTCCTCAATTGCTGTGGCGTTTTGCGAAGCACCGGGATGACCCGGTGTTCTATGCCATGCAGGCGACGGACGCGATCCGATGGCTGCAGGCGAGCGGGGTAAAGCTCGGTCCCGGGGTGAAGGCATTGGATCTGGGGTGCGGCCATGGAGTTTTTGGCGGGGAATTGCGCAAGCTCGGGTGCGAGGTGGTGTTCGCGGACGAGACGAATTACCTGCTGCCACAGCATCGGGACGCGCCATTCCTTTCGGTGAACCTGGACCGGGACGCGCTGGATGGGCTGGGGCGGTACGACCTGGTCATCTGTTCCAACGTGATGGAGCACCTGGCGGAGCCCCGGCAGTTCCTGAAGCGGGCGGAGAGGATGCTGACGCCGGGCGGACGACTTTACCTGAGCTGGACGAATTGGCTGTCGCCCTGGGGTGGTCACGAATTCTCGCCGCTGCATTACCTGGGGCCCCGGCTGGGACCGGCGATCTTCGACCGGTTGGCGAAGAAGCGATTCCATCATCCGGGAAAGAACCTGTTCATCACCCACATCGGTCGGACGCTGGGCTGGATCCGGGAGGATGCGCGGCTGGAGGTGGAGGCGATGGCTCCGCGGTACTACACGGAGTTCAGTTTGCTGATGCGGTTGCCGGGGGTGAGGGAGTTCCTCGCGTGGAACTGTGCGCTGCTATTGCGGCGTCGGTGATCGGATTTGGTTCCCGGCTTGGTTTGCGGGCGGGCTTGGCGCAGGCTGTGGGGAATGACCGACGCCCGCAACGCCGGTGGTGAACGCCGCCTCAACATTGGATGCGGCCTGGATATCCGTCCGGGCTGGGTCAACCTCGACATGATCGACTACGGCGGCAACGCGCTGACGGACCTGACGAAATATCCGTGGCCGTTTCCGGAGTCGCACTTCGACGAGGTGCTCGCGAGCCACATCCTCGAGCACCTGCCGAACTTCAACGCGGTGATCACCGAGATCTGGCGAGTGTCCAAGCCGGGCGCGTTGATCGTGGTGCGCGTGCCATTCTTCCTCAGCACGAAGTAATTTTCCGAACCCGATCACCGGACGCCGTTCGGGATCCGGTCCTTCGACAACTACGAGGACGTGACGGGGCGGACGTTGCGGTTCTACGAGAAGTGGAAGCTGGGACACCGGACGAACTACAACTCACCGGCGCGGTTCCGGGTGGAGGAGAAGCGGTTTCACGTGTCGAACTTCCCGGTGCTGCGCTGGCTGGGGGCGATCATCAACCTGGAGCCGGTGATGTACGAACGGTTCTTCGCGACGTGGTTCACGCCGGAGGAGGTGTGGTTCCGGTTGCGCGTGGTGAAGCCCGACGCGGCCGCGCCGGGTCAGAGCGCGAGATAACGACCCCACGGCACGAGGATCATCAGGGCCGAGGCGAACCAGCCGGCGCGATTCAGGGCAGGAAGC
>JBIKWS010000004.1:0-20884 GCA_044356195.1 Cyanophyceae cyanobacterium | reverse complement strand
CACCATCGCGTTCCTCATGGATTGCGACACCACCGGCGTCGAGCCCGACATCGCCCTGGTGAAGTACAAGCTGCTCGCCGGCGGCGGCATGCTGAAGATCGTGAACCGCACGGTGCCTGAAGGTCTGCGCCGCCTTGGTTACTCCGAGAGCACCATCGAGGGCATCACGGCCCACATCGAGCGCTACGACACGATCGAGGATGTGGTCCTGAACGGCGACGACGCAGCAGTGAAGGAGGGCCGCGCGAAGGCGGGTGAAATGGCCCGGAGCGGGTTGAAGCCCGAGCACATCGAAGTGTTCGACTGCGCCTTCAAGCCGTTCCGCGGCCAACGGAGCATCCATTACATGGCTCACCTTGGCATGATGGCCGCCGCCCAGCCGTTCATCTCCGGGGCCATCTCCAAGACGGTCAACCTCCCCAACGAGGCGACCACCAAGGATATCCGCGACGCCTACATCCAGGCTTGGCGCATGGGGCTGAAGTGCGTTGCTGTCTATCGCGACGGCTCCAAGCGCTCCCAGCCGCTGAACACCAAGAAGACCAATGAGGGCGGGGACAAGACCGCTGCCCCGGCCAACGACCAAGTGGCCCAGCTGGAAGCCCGCCTCACCGAGCTCCAGACCGAGTTGGCTTCGCTGCGGGAACAGGTCGGCCAACCGCTCCGCCGCCGGCTCCCCGACACCCGCATGGCGGTCAACCACAAGTTCGAGATCGCCGGCCACGAAGGCTACATGACGGTCGGTCTCTTCCAGGACGGCCAACCGGGCGAATTGTTCGTCACCATGGCCAAGGAAGGCAGCACCATCGGTGGCCTCATGGACACCATCGGTGCCCTGACCTCCATGTCGCTCCAGTACGGCGTGCCCCTGGAGTCCCTGGTCAAGAAGTTCGCCCACCAGCGCTTCGAACCCTCCGGCTACACCCGGAACCCGGACATCCGCAACGCCGCGTCGATCATCGACTACGTGTTCCGCTGGATGGCCGTCCAGTTCCTCCCCGGCTATCGCGAAGCCGCCAATCCCGGTTCGGCCCAGACCGAACTCCCCATGCCTGGGCTGATCGACGAGCTCAAAAAAAAAGTGAACCGGCCCGTTCCGGAACTGCAGCTCGCCGATGAAGGCAACACCGAGGTGATCGCGAAGATCAGCCGCACGCCCTCCACCTCGGTGCACATGCCCCACAAGGGAACGACCGGAGCCAACGTCCTGACCCACATGATCAGCGGTCAGGCCGACGCCCCGAGCTGCCCCAACTGCGGTCACATCGCCGTGCGCAACGGTGCCTGCTACAAGTGCCTGAACTGCGGCGAAAGCCTCGGCTGCTCGTAGTCGATCCCTGAACCCATGCACGGGCGGCGGAATTTCCTTCCGCCGTCCGTTTTGCTTGGAACGGGGTGGCGACGTCCACGTCGCCTGCCTTCCAACGCCCACCCCACGGCGATGAGGACGTCGCCACCCCGTTGCATGCGGTGGCAGTGTCCAGATGCGCCCAACACCGCCCCGCCTTCATCTCTGCGCTCGCGCATTCGCGCTTCCACCCCCATCTTCCCCCGCCTTCATGAAGGACCTTGTCCTGATCGGTTCCATCCACGAATCCGCCGCGTCCGAATGGCAGCACCGTACCGATGCCTCCGCCATTGTTCGCCTCGCGCCCGACGCCGTCTTGCTCTCCGGCACGCAGGGTGATCCTGCCCTCCTCGAACAGGCGCAGTCCGCCGGGTTCGATGCGTTCTTCCGCCATCCGCCCCTGGCCGCCGCGGACTTCCGGCTCCTCGCCATGGACATGGATTCCACCCTCATCACCATCGAGTGCATCGACGAGATCGCCGACATGGTGGGAGTGAAGCCGCAGGTAGCCGCCATCACCGAGGCTGCGATGCGCGGGGAACTGGATTTCCCCGGCGCCCTCCGGCGACGGGTTGCCCTCCTGAAGGGCCTCCAGGTCGAGGCCCTTGATCGCGTCTACAACGAACGCCTGCGCCTTTCGCCCGGCGCCGAGAACCTCCTCGCAGCGGCCCGCGCCTACGGTTGGACCACATTGCTGGTCTCCGGCGGATTCACCTACTTCACCGACCGGCTCCGCCAGCGTCTCGGGCTCGACCATACCCTGGCCAACACCCTTGAAGTCATCGACGGCCGCCTGACGGGCGAAGTGCTCGGTGAAATCGTCGATGCCTCCGTGAAGGCCACCCGGGTGAAGGCGGCCTGCGAGGCCCTCGGATGTTCTCCGGCCCAGGCTATCGTCGCCGGCGACGGCGCGAATGATCTCCAGATGATGCACATTGCCGGACTCAGCGTGGCGTTCCATGCCAAGCCCGTCGTCCGACGAGAAGCCACCATCGCCATCAACCATTCCGGACTCGATGCCCTCCTCCTCCGCTTCTCCTGACCCCCGTCCGCCGTCCCGGCCCCAGTGGTGGTCCCGCCTTGGGCTCGTGATTTGCGCAGCCGTGATCCTCCTCTGGACGCTGCGGCCCGGTTCCAGCGGCGGCTTTCAGCCGATTCCCGTCACGCCGGGACCTGCGCCGGCCTGGTCGATCACCAATGTCCTCGGCGGGACACTCTCCTCGACCAACCTCGCCGGCCATGTGCTCGTGGTGAACTTCTGGGCCACCTGGTGCCCGCCGTGCATCCGCGAGTTGCCCGATCTCAACGCCTTCCACCTCGCGCACACCAACGACCGCATCACCGTGGTCGGTGTTTCCGTGGACGAAGGCGGTGCCGGTGCCGTGCGTTCCTTCGTCGAGCGCAACAGTCTCGCCTATCCCGTGGGCATGGTGACTCCTGCAATGTCGGAAGCCTTCGGCGCGCAGGGCCCCATCCCCGCCACCTACGTCATCGACCGCCGCGGCCATTTCGCCGCCCGCTACCTCGGTCCCCTCACCCGAGAGGAACTCGAACGCGTCACCCGTCCACTGATGCTCGCGCCCGCGCAATAGTCCCGCGTCTCCCTGATTTCGGGTCCCCGAATTCAGGGGATGGCGCGTTGTGCGGGGCGTGCGAAAGTCACCCCGTCTTAGCTGACCGACCTCATGCAAACTCTCTCGTGCCGCGTTGCCGGCAAACCGTCCGGAACGGGTCCCCTGCTCGAAGTCCGCAGTCCGTATTCCGGGGAACTGGTAGGAACCGTAACCACGGTGGGCCGCGCTGAAGCGGAAGCCGCTGTGGCCGCAGCCACCGCGTTCACCGCCACCCCGTCCAAGTACCAACGCGCCGAGATCCTCGAAAAGACGCGCATCGCACTGGAGGCGCGTCGCGACGAGTTCGCCCGGATCATCACTTCCGAGGCTGGCCTCGCGCTGAGGGAAGCCCGGTACGAGGTGGGCCGGACCGTCGACGTGTTGCGTTTCGCTGCCATGGAAGCGCTCCGCGACGATGGCCAGATCTTCTCGTGTGACGTTTCTGCCCAGGGCAAGCCGCGGAAGATCTTCACCACCCGGGAACCCCTGCGCTGCGCGGTCGCCATCACCCCGTTCAACCACCCGTTGAACCAGGTCGCCCACAAGCTCGGGCCCGCCATCGCGGCGGGTACGCCGATCATCCTGAAGCCTTCCGAGAAGACCCCGTTGGTCGCCCTCCGCTTCGCCGAGTTGCTGCACGAATCCGGCCTCCCCGGCCCCATGCTCTCCGTGCTGCTCGGGCCCACCCACGAGGTGGCGGAGTTCCTGGTGCGGCATCCGGACGTCGAGGTCGTGGCCTTCACCGGATCCGTTCCGGTGGGCAAGCGCATCGCCGCCACGGCCGGATACAAGAAGCTCGTGCTCGAACTCGGCGGCAACGATCCGTTGATCATCCTCGAGGACGCCGACCTGGAACTCGCGGTCACTCTGGCCGCCGAAGGTTCGTACCGGAACTCGGGTCAACGCTGCACCGCGGTGAAGCGGATCCTCGTCCACGAGGCCATTGCTCCCGAGTTCACCCGCCGTCTTGTCGCCAAGACCGCCGAATATCTTTGCGACGATCCCATGCTGGAATCGACGCGTGTCGGCACGGTCATCGACGAGGCCAGCGCGATCCATCTCGAAACCGTGGTGAAAGAAGCCGCAGCAGACGGTGCACGCGTGCTGACCGGCGGACAACGTCGCGGAGCCCTGTTGCAGCCCACCGTGATCGATCAGGTGCCGCGTGACTGCCGCATGGTGGTCTGCGAGAGCTTCGGTCCGCTCGCCCCCATCATCACGATCCGGGACCTGGACGACGCCCTGACGCTCGCCAACTCGACCGCCTACGGACTCAGCTCCGGCGTCGTCACCAACAACATGCAGGCGGCCCTCAAGGCCATCCGCACGCTGCGCTGCGGCACGGTGAACATCAACGAGGTCCCGGGATTCCGTATCGAGTCGAGCCCGTTTGGCGGGGTCAAGGACAGCGGCCTCGGCATCAAGGAAGGCGTCATCGAAGCCATGAAGGGCTACTCCTACGTCAAGACCTTCAGCCTTCCCTGGGCATGAGCACACGCACTCCCGTCCCCTCCTCGGCTTCCTGGCGCGAACGCGCCCTGGCCGCCCTTCCCGCCGGTTCCAATGGTGAGTTCGGTCTCCCACCCGAGCTTGTCCCCGTCATCGAACGGGGCTCAGGTCCGCGCGTCTGGGACACCGAGGGACGCGAGTTCGTCGATTTCACGATGGCATGGGGCGCGGCCCTGCCGGGGCACGGTCGTCCGTCGATCATCGAAGCCGCGATGAAGGCAGCTGCGGATGGGGCCAACTTCGCCGCCGTCAACCGACGCGCCGTCCAGTTGGCCGAACGACTGCAATTGCTCTGTCCCTGCGCCGAGCGCGTGCGCTTCGTCGCTTCCGGAACCGAGGCCACCATGCTGTGCCTTCGCGTGGCCCATGCGGCGACAGGACGCCGCAAGGTCCTCCGCTTTGAAGGGGCTTACCACGGTCAGCACCCGGTCGGGGTCGCCGGAATGATCCACGGCCAACCCCGCAACCTGCCCCATTGCGATCCCGCCGGTGCCGGCGCGCCCTGGGTCGAACGGGACGTGCTGGTCGCGCCCTACAACCATCTCGAACAGACCGCCGCCATCATCGCGGACAACGCCTCCGATCTCGCGGCCGTCATCGTGGAACCCTTCCACCGCTGCCTGAGCCCTGCACCGGGATTCCTGCAAGGACTGCGCGAGGTCACCCGCAAGCACGGGATTGTCCTGATCTTCGACGAAGTCGTCACCGGCTTCCGGTTCGCTCCCGGCGGTGCCCAGGAGTATTACGGCGTCACCCCGGACCTGGCCGCCTACGGCAAGGCACTGGGTGGAGGCTTCCCCATCGGCGCCTACGCCGGACGGGCGGACATCATGGATGCCGTCAACGAACACCGGTTGCCTGGGCCCGGATACGCCTGGTCGGCCTCCACCACCGGTGGCAATCCCGTGTCGTGTGCCGCGGCCCTCGCCACCCTCGACCTGCTGCGCACTCCGGGAACGCACGCCCACCTCCACACCCTCGGTCGGCAGTTCCGCGACATGCTGGGGCAAACCCTGGCGGCCGCCGGCGTTCCTGGTCAGATCCTGGGCGATGGCCCCATCGCACAGCTCGCCTTTTCCTCGGCACCCGTGACCGACCACGATTCCTATCTGGCCACCGACCGGGCCATGGGGCGGAAGGTCATGCTGGAGTTGGTCCGCCATGGCGTCTTCCTGAATCCCATGGGAACCAAGTTGTACCTATCGTTGGCGCATGGGCCGGCCGAAATGGACCGGTTCTGCGAGGCTTTATCCCGCAGCCTGCGATCCATCCAGCAGTGAACATCGAGGGGGGAGGTGCCCTCCTCTGCCCCATACGCCCGTCGTCGGGCCGGGAAAAACGCCGCTCAACCCCGCTTCTCGTCGGCGTCGATGTAATCGACGAAGGTCTGGAGGTCGTCTCGGTGGCCCAGACCGGACTGCTCCTTCCGCATCTGGAGCCGGGCCTTCAGCTCATCGTCGCCCACGCGCCCGTGATTGAAGAGGTACTCCCGGTGGGCTGCCTTCTCCGAATCGGACTTCCGGACCGTACGGGCGACCCAGTCGCAGACCTCGCCATCCGTGACCGATTGACGCACCACTTCGACCAGGTCCTCCGGGAGGACGCCGGAACGGTCGAACCAAAGTTTGTCGAAACCCTTGTGCAGGAAATTGGCCTGGTAGTCCGGATGCAGGCGGCCGGCGAGGTGCAGGCGGATCTTGTCCACCAACCGAGGGAGATAAACCCAACCCGCCATCGATTCCTTGGGACTGCGGGGATAGATGATGTCGCTCACGTGTCTGGATGCTGCCGAGGGTCGCGCAGAGTGAAAAGCCGACATTTGGAGAAGCGGGGAGACCATCGAGCGGATCAGGCATTGGACAAACCCTCCACACATCGTTCCTGCACTGTATTCCCAAGGCGTTTCGGTAAATGTCCCTTGACGGTTCCGTGCACAAAAATCTACGGTGCAACGCAATTACAGCTTCCCGGTTCGGCTTCGGCCGACCAGCGATAGTCGGGGGTGAAAAACTGCCGACTTTTTTTTGTCCGCATGGGGAGCAGACCGAGCGCGTATGAACGCTGAATTTCTTGCAGTGTTGGATCAGTGGGAAAAGGAAAAGGGGATCCCCAAGGATCGCCTTCTCAATGCCGTTCAGGAATCGCTCGTGGCCGCCGCCAAGAAAGCGGTGGGTCCCGCGCGTGAACTGCGCGTTTCCATCGATCCGAAATCCGGTGCCACCAAGGCCTGGGCCAAACTGATCGTTGCCGAGAAGGTTCTCTCCAAGCACGACCAGATCTCCATCGTCGAAGCCCGTCGCCACGGTTTCCCGGACGTCAAACAGGGCGACGAAATCGAAATCGAGGTCACACCCAAGGATTTCGGCCGCATTGCCGCCCAGCATGCGAAGCAGGCGCTGCTCCAACAGGTCCGACGCGCCGAGAAGGAGATGATCTTCTCCGAGTTCAAGGATCGCGTGGGCGACATTGTCAACGGCACCGTCCGCCGCTTCGAGCGCTCGGACGTGGTCCTCGACCTGGGCAAGGCCGAGGCGTTGATGCCTAATCGTGAACGTGTTCCCACGGAGGAATACCAGATTGGCGAGCGCATCCGGTGCTATGTCAAGGCGGTCGAACAGACCTCCCGCGGCCCCGAGGTGATCCTCTCCCGAGCCGATCCCGCGTTCGTCCTGAAGCTCTTCCGTCTCGAGGTTTCCGAGATCTCGGATGGCACGATCGAGGTCAAGGAGATCGCCCGCGAACCCGGTTTCCGTACCAAGCTCGCCGTCTACAGCCGCGACTCCAAGGTTGACCCTGTCGGCGCCTGCGTCGGATTGCGCGGTCAGCGCGTGAAGAACATCGTCCGCGAACTGAACAACGAGAAGGTCGACATCATCCCATGGTCTCCGGATGTGAAGACGTTCATCGCGAACGCCCTCGCTCCGGCGCGGCTGAAAAATTTCCAGATCGATGAAGCCGCACACCGCGTCTACATCACCTGCGCTCCCGACCAGCTCTCTCTGGCGATCGGCAAGCGCGGACAGAACACGCGCCTGACCGAGCGCATCACCGGATGGCGGATCTCCATCGAAGCCGAGGCTGACAAGGCCAGCGGATTCGCTGACAAGGTCGAGCACGCCGTTCAGGAGTTTGCACACGTCCCCGGCATTACGGACGATCAGGCCCGCGTCCTTGTGCTCGCCGGCTTCCACGCCCTCGAAGACCTGGTTCAGGTCGACGTCCCTGACCTTCAGGCCCTGCCTGGGATTGGTGACTCGGCCTCGATCATCCTGGAGGCCGCACGTGGTGAATTCGCCCGCCGTCAGGCTGGCGACCAATCCAACGGTATCCTCTGACCCATCCGCAGCACCCTGTCCGCCGCCCCATTCCTGATTCCCGGTATGCCCGTTCGCATTTACGAAATCGCCAAGAAGCTTAACCTCGAGAGCAAATTCGTTCTCGTCAGGGCCAAGGAGCTGGGCATCGCCGCCGCCAAAGTGCCATCCAGCTCGCTGGACAAGATCACTGCGGAATTCCTCGAAAAAGAGCTGCTGCCCCTGGCCCAGTCGGCACCTTCCGCACCAGCCCAGGAGTTCGCCCCGATCGCCATCATCCGGGTTCCCGATGCGCCCACGGCCGAAAGTGCCGCCGATTCCGATTATTCGGAGGATCACGAGGCACAGGACTATGTGGATGAGCCCGAAGCAACGGCTCCGGAAGCGCAGCCAGTTCCTCAGGCCGCCCACGCACCCGAACGTCGCGCCGCCCCTGCCCCGGTGGCTCATATCGAACCGGCGCACGAACCTGTGACGCCTTCCATGCCCGTGGCTCACGCTGCCATCGAGGTGCCTGTCCCCAGGGCCACTCCACCGGAACCAACGCCTGACCTGCCGCCCCCTGCTCCTGAGCCGTCCTTCGCTTCACGATCCGAGGAACACGTGCACCGCGAACCAGCTCATGCACCGGCGGAATCCAAGCCCGCGCTTCCCCAGACTCCCGCCCCGGGCCAGGTCGCGGCAACCAGTCCCGTGGTGCCAACGCCAGAGCCAAAATCCGTGACTCCCGCGCCGACTCCCGTAGCCGAGTCGCCGGCACAGCCGCCCCCAGCGGCCGCGCCGAAGCTCGGCGAGAAGATTGGTTCGATTGACCTTTCCAAGCTCGGATATCGCCGGCCCGGTTCGGATCCACGTGGGCGTGATGGACGCCCGGGTGCCCCCGGCGACCAGCGTCCCGGCGCTCCGGCAGGTCAAGGGCAGCAGCCCAACCGACCGGCACCTCCCGGTCAACCCCAGCGCCCCGGCGGTCCGCAACAGTCGCAGGCTCCCCGCCCCGGCAGTCCGCAACCCTCCCAGGCACCTCGTCCTGGTGGCCCGCAACCCTCCCAGGCACCTCGTCCTGGTGGACCTCAGCAGTCTCAGGCGCCCCGCCCTGGTGGACCTCCTTTCCAGAACCGCCCCGGTGGCCCCAATCAGGGTGGCTACGGCCAGAACCGACCCGGCTACGGCCAGAATCGCCCCGGCGGTCAGGGACAAGGCGGTCGGCCGGGATTCGGTCAGAACCGCTACGGTGGCGGACAAGGCTACTCCGGTCAGGGTCGTGGGGCCGGACCATCACAACGTCCGGCGGGACCTGCGAAGCCCCAGCTCAACGTCGACGCTCCTGTCATCCAGCTTCGCCCGCCCATCGTGGTCCGCGAGTTGGCGGAGAAGCTGGGCCGAAAGCCCTTCCAGGTCATTGCCGACCTGATGCAGATGGGCGTGTTCGCCACCGTCACGCAGACCATCGATCCTGAAGTTGCGGTCAAGATCTGCGCGAAGAGCGGATTCAAGTTCGAGACCGAGAAGCGCGACAAGGCCGCCCACACGGTCAATGTCCCCCGCGACCAGCGCGTCGAGCTCGACCAGGAAGACCGCCTTGAGGACATGAAGACGCGGCCTCCCGTGATCACGATCATGGGCCACGTCGATCACGGCAAGACCAGCCTCCTCGACGTCATCCGCAAGGCCAACGTGGTCGCCGGCGAGGCCGGCGGCATCACCCAGCACATCGGTGCCTACTCCATCGCCTATCCGCATCCGGAGCGGAAGGACGAGCTGATGCAGTTGACCTTCCTCGACACCCCGGGTCACGCCGCCTTCAGCGCCATGCGCGCCCGCGGAGCCAACGTCACGGACATCGTCGTCCTGGTCGTTGCCGCCAACGACGGCGTGATGCCCCAGACCCTCGAAGCTCTGGCCCATGCCCAGGCGGCCAAGGTCCCGATCATCGTCGCGGTCAACAAGTGCGATCACCCGGCCGCCAATCCCATGCGCGTGAAGCAGCAGCTTCAGGACAAGGGACTGGTACCGGACGACTGGGGTGGTGACACGCTCTACGTCGAGTGTTCCGCACTCACCAAGCAGGGCGTGGACAAGCTCATCGAGAGCATCCTGCTCCAGGCCGAACTCATGGAGCTCAAGGCCAACCATGAACGCAAGGCCAAGGGCAACGTCATCGAGTCCGGTGTCGAACCCGGCGGCCCGGTGGCCACCGTGCTCGTTCGCAAGGGCACGCTCCGCGTGGGCGACGTCATCATCTGCGGACAACACCATGGCCGCGTCCGCGCCATGATGAACGACGACGGCGTCCGCCAGAAGGAAGCGGGACCGTCCTGTGCGGTTCGCGTCCTTGGTCTGGACGGCGTCCCTGATGCCGGATCCGAGTTTTCCGCCGTCGACAACGAGAAGGCGGCCCGCGAACTCGCCGAGGAGCGCGAGGAAGCCCGCAAGAAGTCTGATCTCGAAGGCGTCCGCCCGCGGCGTCGCACCCTCGAGGACATCTTCACGAACATCGACCAGATGTCCGCGAAGATCCTCAAGGTCATCGTCAAGGCCGATACCCAGGGCTCTGTCGAAGCCATCTGCGAAGCTCTCCGGAAGATCGAGACCGCGAAGGTCCAGCTCGAGATCATCCACAGCGCTGTCGGTGCCATCTCCGAGGGTGATGTGCTGCTGGCGTCGTCTGCGGATGCCGTGATCCTGGGCTTCCATTCCCGCGTTGATTCCAGCGCTGCGGAGACGGCAAAGCGCGAAGGTGTCCAGATCAAGCTCTACGCGATCATCTACGAACTGATCGACCATGTGAAGGAAGCCATGGCCGGTCTTCTCGATCCCCTCCTCAAGGAGATCGTCATCGGCCAGGCCGAGGTCCGGAAGATTTTCGATCTCTCCAAGGGCGGGCGTGTTGCTGGTTGTGCCGTCATCAACGGCCGCCTTGTCCGCGGCAAGATGCGCGTTCGCCGCCGCACCCACATCATCTACGAAGGCGTTTCGCTCACGCTCAAGCGCTTCCAGGATGAGGTCAACGAGGTGCGGGCCGGCCTTGAGTGCGGTATCCGCCTCGAGGGTTTCGATGACTTCCAGGAAGGTGATTTCATCGAGTGCTACAGCGTCGAAAAGGTCGCCCAGAAGCTCGCCTGATCCGCGTTGCCTTCCCATCCCCACCCGGTGGGAACCCGGGCTGATGCCCGTGTTCCCGATCGATTGACATGCAGACTCCGAAGCCTCCCAGCCGCCGCCTCCAGCGCGTGTCCGAACTCCTACGTCGGGAGATGTCGGAGATCATCCGCCGCGACTTCGCCATCGAAGAGGTCGGACTCCTGACCGTGAACGACGTCATCGTGGCTCCGGACCTCCGCACCGCGACGGCCTTCATCGGGTTTGTCGGCACGAAGGCGCAGCGGAATGCCGCGCCGGAAAAGCTCGAATCCCGTACTTCACGAATCCAGCAACTTCTCGGCGGACATTTGCGGCTCAAGTGGACCCCGGTCGTGAAGTTCGTGCTGGATGACTCCGTTGAGCGAGGAAACCGGGTCATCGCCATCCTTGAGGAAATCGAGAAACCAGGAACGCCTGGTCCCACGTCGTCCACCAACCCTCCCGGCAATCCGCCCGCGACCCCCTAGTCGTCCTGCCCTGGAGTCTTGCCATGAAAGACCTCCCCAAGGTCGTTGAAGCCATTCTTGAGGCGCTGAAGGAAGCCCGCACCGTCTGCATCGTCGGGCATATCCGTCCGGACGGCGACTGCATTGGATCCCAACTGGGCTTGGCCCTTGCCTTGGAGGCCGCGGGCAAGGAGGTCACCATCTGGAATCAGGATTCCGTGCCGCCGAAGCTTCGGTTCCTCGACCCGGACCGTCGGTTCCGGAAGCCGGCCTCCGGCCACCACTTCGATGTCGTGGTGGCCACGGATTGTGCCGCGCTGGATCGCATGGGGCGCGTCGCTGACCACATCGAGGACCGCGGGACGTTCATCAACATCGATCACCACGCTTCGAACACGAAGTACGCGGACCTGAACTGGGTCTCACCTCGCGAACCTTCGACCGGTGAATTGATCTTCGACCTCTGCAACTGGGCCGGTTGGAAGATCACCCGTCCCTTGGCATCCTGCCTCTTCACGGCCATCTCGACGGATACGGGAAGCTTCCAGTACCCCAGCACCACCCCCGACACACTCCACACAGCCGGCGAGTTGGTCCAGCGGGGCGCGGATCTGGGCAAGATCTGTGAGGAGGTTTACCAGAGCTACCCGCTCACGCGGGTGAAACTGTTGCGGCACGTCTACACCACCTTCCGCCTGACCCACGACGAGCGCACCGCCTACTTCTGGCTGCGCAAGCGTGACTACACCCGAGCCGGTGCCTCCACGGAGGAGGCCGAGGGTTTGATCGACCATGTCCGGTCCATTGACGGCGTGATCGTCGCTGTCGTCTTCGAGGAACTCGACAACGAGGTCACCCGCATTTCATGGCGGTCCAAGAGTGAGGCCATCAACGTGGCCGCACTCGCCGAAGCCTTCGGTGGAGGTGGCCACAAAGCCGCTGCCGGAGCCCGCGTCCAGGGCCGCCCGCTGGGGGTCCAACGCCGGGTCCTGGGCGCGGTCAAGCGCGCCCTGTCCGTCAAGCCGGCCAACCGCTAGGCCGCCGCTGCCTTTCGTCCGTTCCCAGTCCGATTCCAGATCATGCTTCAACTCTCCGCCTTGGACGGCGCCCTCGTCGTCGACAAACCCTCCGGTTGCACCTCCCACGACGTCGTCGACCGGGTCCGCCGCAAGTTCCAACTCAAGAAGGTGGGACACTGTGGAACCCTGGATCCCAACGCCACCGGGCTCCTCGTGCTCGTGCTGGGTCAGGCGACGCGCCTTTCCGACAAGTTCATGGCGTCCGACAAGGTCTACGAAGGCGAGATCAAGCTGGGTGAGGCGACGGATTCCTATGATTCGGATGGACAGATTACCGGATCGCTCCCGGTTCCGCCGTTGACCCTGGATCAGTTGAACGAGGAGGCGAAGTCCTTCCTCGGTGACCAGTACCAGACGCCCCCGATGGTTTCGGCGGTCAAGATCAAGGGCGTGCCCCTCTACAAGCTCGCACGCAAGGGACAGGAAGTGGAACGGCAACCCCGTTTCATCCACATCTACAACCTGCGTTTCACTACCTATACCGAACCCGTTGCTCACTTCCGCATCGGCTGCACCAAGGGCACCTACGTCCGGACGGTCGCCCACGAAATGGGCCAGAAGGTCGGTTGCGGCGGACATCTCCTGACCCTGCGCCGGCTCGCTTCGGGCAAGTTCGATGTCGCGGACGCCCATACCCTGGAAGCGATACTGGGTTGGTCGGATGCGGAGCTGGAAAAGAACGTCATCCCCTACCTCAAGCTGAAGAACTACGAGTGAGGGTTGGACGACGACGACGACGCCATGCGCATCCTCCGCGACGCTGCTGAGTTGGGCCGACCTGAGAAGGGGGTCTGCATTGCGCTCGGAATGTTTGACGGGGTCCACCTCGGGCATCAGCACGTGGTCCGTCACTCCATCCTCGATGCCTGCGCGCTGGGTGCCCTCTCCGTTGCGGTGACGTTCCATCCGCATCCGCTCAGCGTCGTCCAACCGGCCCTGGCACCGCGCCTGCTCCAATCGCTGCCACAACGGTTGCGGGCGTTGGGCACACTGGGCGTGGATGCCGTCCTTGCCATTCCATTCACGGCTGAACTGGCCGCGGTGGACGGCACCACGTTCATCCAGTCGTTGGCCGCCGGACTCGGCAGACTCCGCAGCGTCACCGTGGGCCAGGGTTTCCACTTTGGCCACCGACGCTCCGGAAACGTTGCCCTTCTCCGTTTGCTGGGCCGCGAACTGGGCTACATCACCCATGCCGCCGCCCCGATCCATGTCGGCGCGGAACGCGTCTCCAGCACCCGGATCCGGACCGCCCTCCGCGAGGGACGACTCGCGGTGGTGGCGGAACTTCTCGGACGGCCCTATGCCCTGTCCGGACCGGTCATGCATGGCCGGGAATTGGGCAGGACGCTCGGGTTCCCGACGGCGAACATCGACATCACCGGACTCGAGGTGCCACCCAACGGTGTTTACGCCGCGCGTGTGCACTTCCACGGGACGTGCTATCCCGCGGTCCTGAACCTTGGCGTGCGACCAACCGTCGATGCGGCTCCCTCCCAACCTCAGCTCGAAGTCCACCTCCTGGATTTCGCGGGCGACCTGTACGGCACGGAACTTGAAGTCGAGTTCGTGCGACAGGTGCGGCCCGAGAGACGGTTTCCGTCGCTTGAGGCCTTGCGCGCCCAGATCACGGAGGATGTGAAGAGCGCCCGGACGATTCTGGGATGAGCTCTGCCTGACACCGCGACCTTCCTGCACTAGCCTCCGGAATGGCGCGGAATTCGCGGAATGATCAAGCGGGCGTCGACCTGCCAAAAGCTCCCATCAACCGGGAGTCGATGCGGGAGGTCCTTGCCCTGTTGCGCTACCTTCGTCCCTACCGGGTCCGGTTTGTCCTCGCCTTGGTGGCCCTGTTCGGATCGAACCTGCTGGGGCTCGCGTTCCCCTTTCTCGCCGGAAAGCTCATCGACGCCGCAACCACTCCCGGTCCTGGAATCCACCGCATCGCCCTCGCCCTGATTGCGGTCCTCGCTGCCCAATCGAGCCTTTCGTTCTTTCACGCCCTTTCGTTTGCCAGCGTCGGTCAGCGGGGATTGGTGGACCTCCGACGCGACACCTACTCACGACTGCTCAGCCTGCCAATGGCTTTCTTCGCCCGCCGGCGAGTCGGCGAGCTCACCAGCCGACTCTCCGCGGATCTCATCCAGATCGAGGACACACTCATCGCCCTTCTCCCACAGTTCCTTCGCCACATGACGCTCCTCGCCGGTGGAGCCGTGCTGATTGCCCTCACCTCGTTGAAACTGTCGGCGATCATGCTCGCGAGCCTCCCACCCATCATCGTTGCGGCCGTCCTGCTGGGAAGACGCACACGTCGCGTGGCCCGCGAGGCTCAGGATCGCCTCGCGGACACCGCCACCATCGTCGAGGAAACCCTGCAGGGCATCGTCAACGTCAAGGCCTTCACCAACGAAGCCCACGAACTCCAACGCTACGGAACCGGACTCCAGAGCTTCCTGGAAACCACCCTCCGCGGCGCCCGCATCCGCGCCGCCTTCGTCGCTTTCATCGTCTTCGCCCTCTTTGGCACGGTGGTCCTCGTGCTGTGGTCGGGCGCGCGTCTCCTCCAATCGGGCGAGATCACCTTCGGGGAACTCACCCGCTTCCTGCTCTACACCACCTTCGTCGCCGGTGCACTTGGACAGTTCGCCGACCTCTACAGCCAGATCCAGAAGGCGATCGGATCCACCCAGCGAGTACGGGAACTCCTCCGCGAAGTCCCCGAATGCGACCCGACGCCGGCAGCGAGCCCTGCGGGTGCCCTGCCCCGACTGCAGGGATCGGTCGAATTCGAGGACGTCCGCTTTACCTATCCCTCCCGACCTGGCGTCGAGATCCTCAAAGGCATTTCGTTCCGTGCGGAACCAGGAACGAAGGTCGCCGTGGTTGGACCTTCCGGAGCGGGAAAGTCGACCCTGCTCTCGCTGCTGCTCCGATTGTACGATCCAAGCTCCGGATCCCTCCGCATCGACGGCCGAGAGGCGCGTGAATATCCGGTCCTGAGCCTTCGTTCCCGCATGGCCTTCGTGCCGCAGGAAATCCTGCTCTTTGGCGGATCCATTGCGGAGAACATTGCCTACGGAAGGCCCGGAGCATCGCAGGAGGAAATCGAGGCCGCTTCCCGCCGGGCCAATGCCCACGCCTTCATCCAAGGGTTTCCCGAAGGATACGCAACCCTCGTGGGTGATCGAGGCATCCGGCTCTCCGGTGGCCAGCGACAGAGGATCGCCATCGCACGGGCCATCCTGCGCGACCCCGCGATCCTGATCCTGGATGAGGCGACCAGCTCGCTGGATTCGGAGAGCGAACGGCTCATCCAGGAAGCCCTCGAATCGCTGATGCGGGGGCGGACTTCGTTCATCATCGCCCACCGGCTGGCAACCGTCCGCAATGCTGACCGCATCCTCGTCCTCGACGGCGGACACATCGTCGAGTCCGGCACCCATGCAGAACTCAACGCCATCGAAGGCGGTACCTACCGCCACCTTGCTGCGTTGCAATTCCACGATGCCCCGCAAAACGGGCAAGCCTGACACGGATGCTCGCATTTCGCCATCAGGTTGATTCTCCCAAAAACCCCGCTTGCCGCCGGAGGCGGCTGGGTTCGAAATCCCCATAGGACCGAAGCACATGAAACAGTACCGTCTCAATCGACTCTTCCATCCGCGCTCCAACCGTTGCTTTGACGTCGCCATCGATCATGGCTTCTTCAACGAGCGCGGGTTCCTTGCGGGCATCGAGAATCTGGACAAGGCAGTCCGCACGGTGGTCGCCGCTGCTCCCGACGCCATCCAGTTGACGGTCGGACAGGCCCACTACCTCCAGTCCCTCCCCGGCAAGGACAAGCCCGCGCTGGTGCTGCGGACAGATGTTGCCAACGTCTACGGCAACCAACTCCCCCGCGCCTTGTTCTCCCGCATGATCGAGGCTCCGGTCGAACAGGCCCTCCGCCTCGACGCGACCTGCGTCGTCGTCAATCTGTTCCGGATCCCCGGTGAACCCGAAGTCACCGATCAATGCATCCTGAACATCCTTCGCATCAAGCCGGAGTGCGATCGCTACGGCATGCCGCTGATGATCGAACCCCTCGTGTTCCAGCCCAACGCCAAAGCGGGCGGATACATGGTGGACGGCGACCTTGAGAAGATCCTTCCCCTCGTTCGCCAGGCGGTCGAACTGGGTGCCGACATCATCAAGGCCGATCCGACCGACGACGTCTCGCTCTACCATCGCGTGGTCGAGATCTCGGGACGGATTCCCGTGCTGGTGCGCGGGGGTGGCAAGGCTCCGGACGCCGAGATCCTGTCGCGCACCGAAGCCCTGATGCAGCAAGGGGCAGCTGGAATTGTCTACGGACGGAACATCATCCAGCACGCCAACCCCGCCGGGATGACGCGAGCCCTGATGGCCGTGGTCCATGAAGGGGCCAGCGCCGCGGCTGCGGCCCAGTTCCTCGCTTCCTGACGCCTTTCTGGACCAATCCCAACCCAACCATGAAGGCCCTCCCGATCCAACCCGTCGCATTCGCCGTGGCGTCCCTCCTCACGGCAACGTGCCTCGCAACAAACAGCACCAATGCCCTCCACAGGCCAGTGCTCAATGTGTGGATCGAGAACGACCTGGTGGTACGGACGGACCAGCACTATACCCACGGCACGCGGATAGCCTACCTCGCACAGGAACACTCCCTGCTGGAGTCGGAACTGCGCTGGGACGGTGATCTCGCCCGATGGCTGCCCTCCTTCGGAATGATTCCGACGGCGTGGCGGCCTGCCTTTGCCGTCACCCAGAACATCTACACACCGCGCGATACCGACATTCCCACCGTCCTGGTCGACGAGCGCCCCTATGCCGGTTGGCTTTATGCCACGGGCTCGCTGCTCATCCGCGGCAAGACCAAGGCTGGCACCGACGTCCTCGACTACTGGGCGCTGAACCTGGGTGTCGTCGGACCCGCCTCCCTCGCCGAAGAGGCTCAGAATGGGATCCACAGCATCCGTGATCTCGACGAGGCCCAGGGCTGGGACAACCAATTGCGCAACGAACCCGACATCGGCATCCGCTACGGCCGCGGCTTGCGCTACAGCGCCCCCATCCGCGGTGATTGGAGCAGCGACTTCCTGCCGTTCGGCGGTATACAGCTCGGGACGGTCCAGACCTTCGCCTCCATCGGCACCCAATGGCGGATCGGACTCCGGCTTCCCGATGATTTCGGCTGGCGATCCATCGACGATGTCCTGCCGGGTTCCGGCGGACGCCTCGATGCTGAACAATCTGTGCGGGGTTTCTATTTTTTCTTCGGCGTTGAAGCCCGTTACTACGGCCACAACACACTCGTTGAAGGAAACCTCCTCCACGACAGCCATTCCGTGCAGATCCAACCCCTCCTCGGCGAGTTCAAGATCGGCGTAGTGTACTCCGGAAAGCACTGGGACCTGGCCTACACCCACATGGTTCGCAGCAAGGAATTCAGGACTCAGGAAGACGCTGATTCCTTCGGCTCGGTGTCGGTCGCCTTCAAGTGGTAGGTTCGCGGGAAGACGCTTCCGCGGCGGCCAACCGGATCTCCGCTTTGAACCCCTTCGGCAAACGGTTTTGCAACGTCAGACGACCGCGGCAGGCCTCCACGCAGCTGCGAACGATAGCCAAGCCCAGACCTGCGCCTCCCTGTTCCCGGGTCCGTGCCGCGTCTGGCCGGAAGAACGGCTCCGTCAATCGCCCGATGGACTCGGGGGGCACGCCCGGGCCTTCGTCGAGTACCCGCACGATGACCTCCGAACCTTCGCGGCATGCCGTCATGCGGATCGGACCCGCGCCGCCTGCATACCGCAGCGCATTCCGGAGGAGATTCCCAAGCGCCCGGGTCAGCAGATCGGGTTCCGCCATCGCCGTCAGGTCGGCTGAAGCGTCCACCTCAACCGCATCCTCCTCGGAAGATTCCCGCATCCGGACCCGCTCCAGCAGTTCGCGGATGCCCACGAGGGTCAGTGGGGCGGTGCGTGAGTGCAGGCCAGCCTTCGAGAACGAAAGCAACTCATTCACCAGCTCGGACATGTGGCGCACCTCCTCGCGGACGTCCTCCACGTAATCCCTCGACCGCGGATCTGACCGTTGCTCCAGGACCCCCAGCGCCATTTCCATCCGGGCCAGTGGCGAACACAGCTCGTGCGCGATGTCGCCCAGGAATCGCTTCTGGCCCTGGACGTGGCCTTCCAGCCGTTTCGCCATCCCGTTGATCGCCTCCCCCATCCGCCCCAGTTCGTCTCCGCGCTCCTCTGAAACGGTGATGTCAAATCGACCCTGTGCCACCTGCTCGGTCGCCGCCGTCATCTGCCGGATCGCTCGCGTGATGGAACCAACGAAAGGAGCCCACCACAAAGCCGAGAAGAACACGACCGCCACCGCGGCAATCCACCACGGCCGGGGATCAAAAAAGACGCCGCCCGTTCCCAGTCGGTCTGAACGCACGATCAGCCGGGCAAACTGGGGTCGAGGTCCCTCACGCACCAACGATGGCGTGTGGATGATGGCCCAGTAGGCCAAAGGATCTCCTGCGCGAAGGATCGCCCGTGGCATGGTCAGTTCGGGCGGCGGCATGCGTCCACCACCCATCCCACTCCCCATGCTCCGGCCGGGACCGCGATCACCTTCGCCAGGTCCACCCATGCGTCCGGGCCTGAAATCCCAATCCGGCGGCGGCCCGCCGCGACGTCCACCCGGCCCCATCCTGAGGCGCTCCCGGACAGGCTCCGGCAGTTCGAGTCTGGCTCCGGCCAGACGTTCCTCCCGTTCGTTCACGAGCATGAACTCCACCCCGTACACCCCCGCAGCCCGCTGGATGGCTTCATCCCACTCCGTTCTCGGACGCGTGCTCAACTCGCCCACCAGCACATCAGCGATCCGCTGGACACGCTCTCCGGAAAGCCCACTCAACAGCGACTCCAACGGCAGGCTCGCACCCGCGAGAACCCAAAGCAGCAGGGCCAGGAAAACCACATTCAACCCGGACCACGCCAGCACCCGGGCATACAATGGAACGCGGAGCCTCATGGGAACTCATCGGGCTCCACCAGCATGTAGCCGGCACCGCGATAGGTCCGGATGAAGCGCGGTTGCTTCGGATCGTCGCCCAGCTTCTTCCGGAGGGCGGAGATATGGACGTCGATCGATCGATCAAAGATTCCGTAATCGCGTTCGCGGCACTCCGACATCAACCGTTCACGCGTCCGCACCCTCCCCTTGGACCGTACCAGGGATTCAAGCAGATCGAACTCCACCGGAGTCAGCGTCAACACCTGATCGCCCATCGTGGCGGTGCGGGTCTCGGGCACCAGGCGCAATGGACCTGCGGTCAATTCCTCGACCGCCGTCTTGCCGGATTCGACGCCATGGCCCGCTCGCCGCGTCACCGCGCGCAATCGCGCCAGCAGCTCCCGCGTCGAGAACGTCTTCGGAAGATAGTCATCGGCCCCGATCTCCAATCCTACGATCCGATCGGCTTCATCTCCCCGTGCGGTGAGCATCAGAACCGGGACGTTGGACTTGGCCCGGATCCGCTTCAGCACCTCGAATCCGTCCATCCCCGGAAGCATCAGGTCGAGGATGACCGCATGCCACCCAGCCTCCACCGCTCGATCCACGCCTTCAGGTCCCGTGTGGACGGCTTCCACCCGGTAGCCCATGGGCTCCAGATAATCCCGGATCAACCGACAAAGCTTTCGGTCGTCGTCGACGACCAGCAGCGGCAGGCCTGCGGGCAGTGTGGCGCTCGTCTCCATGGGAATCCCAGCGGCGTCAGGATACGCAAACCGGACCCGCGAAGGACCACATTTACCTTCACTTTACAATTCAGGGGCTCTCGTTGACGCCCCCTTCACAACCGCCTGGTCAGATCCTTTGGAAACGCTGGATCAATCCCTGTCATCTCATGAAAACGCACCTTCAACTCCTGCCGACACTCCTCGCCGCGCTGACGCTCGGCTCCACGCTCTGTGCCCAACAGGGCCCGCCCGCCGGCGGCCCGCCGCCGGGATTCGATGGCGGTCCGGGCTTCGGAGGTCCTCGAGGAATGGGCGGCCCGGGCATGCAGGCCGAACGGAAGATCCTCAAGAAGCATGATGCCAACGGCAACGGCGTGCTCGAACCCGCCGAACGGAAAGCCGCCAGGGCCGAACTCGCGAAGGACGGCGGCGGTCGCCAACGCATGGGGCCGCCCGGCGGACGCGCAGGAGGCCCTCCCCGCGGTCCCGCGGTCGCTGCCGCTTCTGCCGGCGAAAGGATCAACCCGAAGGAGGTTCCACCGGCTGCCGACGCGGACCTGTTTGATCCGGCAACACTCCGGACCTTGTTCCTCACCTTCGACGCGCCGGACTGGGAAAAGGAACTCGCGGACTTCCACAACACCGACGTCGATGTACCCGCACGGGTCCTCGTC
>JBIKWS010000231.1:0-6183 GCA_044356195.1 Cyanophyceae cyanobacterium | reverse complement strand
CTTCGAGGGAGCGGCCGAGCTGTTCGGAATCGCGGCGCGCGTCGAAATCCGCCTTTTCGAGGAGGCCGATGCCGCGGGTGAGTTGTTCGCGCAGTTCGGTGCGACCCTGCTGGAAATCGGCGCGGCGCCGGCGCATTTCCTCGAGTTCGGCGCGGGCGCGTTCGAGTTGTTCCTGGGCTTCGCGGAGTTTGGCGAGTTGCTGCTGGTTCGCGGTGACCTGGGCGTCCAGTTCCTCACGGGTGGGCGCACGACCGGCGACAGCCGTGTTCCGGCTGGAATTGCCGGTGGACGGGGAAGGAGAAGCAGGAAAATCGCGGTCAACAAATTCGGTGTCGTCGTACGGCATAGGTGCGCGCCTCGGTCTGTGCGAGAAACGCTAGGATGCCGGGCGCGGCTTGGCGAGAGGGCAGATGTGGGGAAGTTGAGCTGGTGAACGGGGTGGCGACGTCCTCGTCGCCGTTCCTAAACCTTTCCCAGGGCGATGAGGACATCGCCGCCCCGAATCCTTTCCCAAGTGGGGCCGTTTCAAGCTGCGCCGGGGATCAGCGGTACCGATCCGGGTTGAGGAGGGAGAGGTCGATGGAGGGCTTCTCGCCATTGACGAGTTGGGCGACGAGACGGCCGGTGATCGGTCCCAGCGAAAGTCCCATCATGGCGTGGCCGGTGGCGACGATCAGGTTCGGGTGGCTCCGGGAACGGCCCAGGTAGGGCAGGCCGTCCGGCGAGCAGGGGCGCAGGCCGCGCCAGGGCTGGATGCCGGCGAAATCGGCAGGGCCAAAAGCCGGGTAATACTTGGGGACGGACTTGATGATGCCCTGAACGCGGACGGGGTTGATGTCCTCGTTCAGGCCGGCGATTTCCATGGTGCCGCCGAACCGCAGGGTGCCTCCCATGGGGGTGATGGCGACGCGGGCCTCGGTGAAGATGGAGCAGATGGAAGGTAGTTCGCGCGGCTGGGTCAGGGTCAGGCTGTAACCCTTTCCAGCCTGCATGGGCAGGGAAAGGTCGAGTCCGGTGGCGGTGTTCGGCGACCAGGAACCGCCGGCGAGGACGAACTGGTCGGCTTCGATCCGGCCCGCGGATGTTTCGACGGCCTTGATGTGCCCCTGTTGGACCTGCCACCCCTTGACCTCGGTGTTCCACAGGAACTTCGTGCCCGCCTGGCTCAGGCGTTCTTGCAGGCCGGCCATCAGGAGGCCGGGGGAGAGGTGGCAATCCTTGGGAAAGTACACGGCCCCCGCCACGCTCATGGTGACGCCCTGGTCGAGTCGGGCAAGTTGGGCGGCATCGAGGGTTTCCGCCGGAATGCCCAGGGCACGGGCCTGTTCGGCGGTCTTTGTTTCCTCCTCCAGTGTGTGTGTTTCGCGGCAGAGCATCAGGAGCCCCCGCTCGACCAGGCCGAATTCCAGCCCGTCCTGGCGGGCGAGTTCCTGGAAGGCCGTCCGGCTGGCCAGGCTGAGATCCCGGATCAGGGGCGCAGAACGCCGGACGTGTTCCGGTGTGGAGGCCTTCCAGAAGTTCCAGCTCCAGCGGATCAGGTCGGGGTCCAGGCGGGGCTTGATGTAGAACGGCGACTCCGGGTTCCACATCCACTTGAGGCCGAGCGCAACCATGCCCGGCGCCGCCAATGGGATGAAGTGGCTGGGTACCACCATGCCGGCGTTGCCGAATGAGCAGCCGTCGCGCCGTGCGGGATTGCGGTCGATCAGGGTGACCTGATGTCCCTGCCGCATGCAGGCGTAGGCGGAGGAAAGGCCGATGATCCCGGAACCGATGATGCCGATGTGAGCCATGGAGAGTCGCGGCGGACCGCGTGGGAAGAGGGTGCGATCACCGGGGCTTCAGCGTCTTGGCGCAAACGGGGGTGGGTGGGGTCAAACAGGGCACAAAAGATTTATGAAATCGTGTGTAAGAAAGTTGGGTAAATCTGCGTTTAGCAATTAAGGACGCCCGCCTTTTCCGCAACAACCGCAGGAAGACACAGAGCGCACCCCCATGCCTTGGTCCCGGGGGGGATGCCAGAACTGCACGCAGAACAGGCTTTCCGCCGGACGCCGACCCTTTAGGGTTTCCGCGAATCCGATTCATTTCGTACGCACATGAACACCGTTACCGCCCTGAAGACCATCAAGGGTTCCACGAAGACCAAGGTTGAGGCTGAGTTGTCCCGCACGGGAGGCCTGCTCCGGCTGGCGCCGGCCTGGGTTCCCCGTTCCTTCCTCCAACCCGGCCTGCGGCTGAAGCTGCATCCGGACGACACCTACGCCTACGGCGCCAACCGTGGCGGCATCGACGAGCGCTGGTTTGCCTCGACGACCGAGGCGGCGAATGAAGGCCGTGTGCCGGATGAAGGTCTTTCTTACGTCGTGGTGGGCAAGGAGCGCTTCACGTTGCGCAAGGCGGTGGAAGACGCCGGTGCGACGCTGGTCGGCAAGTCGATCTGGAAGAAGTACGGACGGTGGCCGGTCTACTCGAAGTTCTTCGACAACATGGGACCGATTCCCCACCACATGCACCAGTCGGCCAAGCAGGCCAAGCTGGTCGGGCAGGAAGGCAAGCCGGAGTCCTACTACTTCCCTCCGCAGCACAACAACGTGGGGAACAACTTCCCGTACACGTTCATGGGTTTCGAGCCGGGCACCACGAAGGCGCAGGTCCGGAAGTGTCTGGAAGACTGGAACAAGGGCGACAACGGTATCCTCGACCTCTCGAAGGCGTACCGCTTGAAGCCGGGCACGGGTTGGCTGATCGATCCCTGCATCCTCCACGCCCCGGGTTCGCTCTGCACCTACGAGCCCCAGTGGGGCAGCGACGTGTTCGGGATGTACCAGAGCATGGTTGAAGGCCGCTATGTCCCCTGGAGCCTGCTCGTGAAGGACATGCCCAAGAAGTACCATCAGGACCTCGACTTCATCGTCGACCAGTTGGACTGGGACAAGAACGTCGACCCGAACTTCAAGGACAACCATTACCTCGAACCCGTGCCTGTCGCGGACACGCGCAAAGATGGGTTCGTTGATCGCTGGATCGTGTACGGCAAGGTGGACGGCGAGCAGTTGTTCACGGCCAAGGAGCTGACGATTGATCCCGGCACCAAGGTGACGATCAAGGATTCCGGCGCGTATGGCCTCATCTGCGTGCAGGGTTCGGGCAAGATCAACGGGTTGCCGTTGAACAGCCCGAAGCTGATCCGGTTCCACGAACTCACCGAGGACGAATACTTCGCCACCGAGGACGGCGCGAAGGCCGGTGTCACCTTCGAGAACACCAGCGAGACCGAACCGCTCGTGACGCTTCGGTACTTCGGACCCGAGGTGAACCCCGACGCCCCCGCCATGGGAGCGTATCGGAAGAACACCTTCGCCTGAGCCGGACACGGCCGGCGGGTGATTCCCGAGGGGGGCGGCGCTGTGCGCATCGCCGCCCCGCTCCCATTCTCAAACCGGGACAGTGCCAAGAGGCGATCCGGGGCTGCCGGCACCCTTTACGGCACGCGTAACCGGAAGAGGGCGGCGTCGAGAGTGGTTGAGGCGTCGCTTGCCTTTACCATCCTCTGCGCCCCTGCGCCTCTGCGCGAAACAAATTCCCGTCCCCATGAACCAGGGAAAGAAGACGTTCTCGCGCAGAGGCGCGGAGGCGCAGAGGAATTCGATCCCGGGTTTGTCGGCAGAGACAGGATTGACCAGATGTTGGGATGCCGGATCCGGTTCGATTTTCCGGTATGCAAGTTGTCGGAGTTGGAATTGGAGCCGTGGCTGGCGGTTGGGAATCCAGTGGGGCGGACTTGCGGGACTATTCCCCGAAACCAAGGTGGACAACCGCGACGCAGGTGGTTGGATGTTCCGGGGTTTCCCATGAGCGATTCGACGCAACATTACGCGGCGCAACGGCGACACCTGCTGGATCGTCGTGGTTTTCTGGGGCATGCGGCGACCTCGTTGGGGGGCGTGGCCTTGGCGAGTCTGCTCGGGCAGGACGGTTTGCTCGCGTCGGCGGAGAACCCGGTCATTGATCCCGCCCATCCGTACGCGCCTCGTCGACCCCATGCCTTCGCCAAGGCGCGTCGGGTGGTGGTGATCTTCTGCGCCGGGGCGGTCAGCCAGTTGGAGACGTGGGACTATAAACCGGAGCTGATCCGGTACGACGGGAAGCCGATGCCCGGCGGCCCGGCGGTGACGTTCCAGGGACCGGCGGGTGAACTGGCGCGGCCGCAATTCGAGTTTCGGCCGCGGGGATGGTCGGGAAAGATGGTTTCGGATCTCATCCCGCATCTGGCGGAACTGACCGACGACATCGCGTTCATCCATTCGCTGACGAGCAAGAGCAACACGCACGGGCCGGCGGAGAACTTCCTTTCGACGGGTTCGGTGCTGGACGGTTTTCCGAGCCTGGGTTCATGGGTGAGTTACGCGCTGGGCAGCGAGAATCAGGATTTGCCGGCGTATGTCTCCATCCTGGATCCGCGCGGGGTGCCGCAGAACGGTGCGAACAACTGGGGACCCGGGTTCCTGCCCGCGGCATTCCAGGGAACCACCTTCAGCGCGCAGGATCCGGTGCGGCATCTGGCGGCGTCCGGTGTCGGGCCGGAGGCAGACCGCGCGGCGCGGACGCTGTTGCGGCAGTTGAACGACCGGCATCTGGAGGCGAACCCCGGGGACGGCAAGCTGGCGGCGCGGATCGCGAGCTACGAACTGGCGGCCCGGATGCAGATGAGCGTTCCCGAGATCAGCGATCTCTCGACGGAACCGGCGCACATCCTGCGGAGTTACGGGGCGGACGACACCGCCAACCCGACCAAGGCGGCCTTTGCGAAGAACTGCATCCTCGCGCGTCGCCTGATCGAGAAGGGCGTGCGGTTCGTGCAGTTGTTCAACGGGGCGTACGCCAGCGGCGGGGAGTTGAACTGGGACGGACACAGCAAGCTGAAGGAACAGTACCTGCGGCACGCGTCGATCCTGGATCAACCGGCGGCGGCGTTGATCCGGGACATGCGCCAGCGCGGACTGCTGGAGGATACGCTCGTGGTGTGGTGCACGGAGTTCGGTCGCATGCCATTCTTCCAGAAGGGAGCGGTGGGGCGGGACCATAACCCGGACGGGTTCACCTGTTGGATGACGGGAGCGGGCGTGCGCGGCGGCGTGAGCCACGGTGTTACCGATGAACTCGGGAAGAAGGCCATCCACGACGTGCGCCCGTTGTACGACCTCAATGCCACGATCCTCCACCTGCTGGGATTGAACCATGAGCGGCTGACGTTCGAACACAACGGGGTGCAGCGGCGGTTGACGAATGTGGAGGGTGACGTGATTCGCGAGATCCTCGCCTGAACGGGATAGGCAGGATTCGCGGTGGCTTCGGAATCGGCGGTGCCGGTACGCTGACGGCGTGTCGGAGGGATCTCAACCGCGGAGCGCTGGGCAGGAGACCGGCTTGGTTCCGGTGGTGGCGGATCATGCGCTGATCCGGCGCATCGGGGCGGGCGCGTATGGCGAGGTCTGGTTGGCGCGCAACGTGACCGGTGTTTACCGCGCGGTGAAGGTGGTTTGGCGGGCGCGCTTCGAGCATGAGCGGACGTACGAACGCGAGTTCACCGGCCTGAAGCATTACGAGCCGATCTCGCGGTTGCACCCCGGGCTGACGGACGTGCTGCAGGTCGGGCGCGATGATGCCGCCGGGTACTTCTATTACGTCATCGAGTTGGCCGATCCGGCCGACGAGGTCACCGGTGTGGGGATGGACGCCTATGTCCCGATGACACTGGGCGAACGTGTGCGTCGACAGGTCCGGTTGCCCGTGGGGGAGTGCGCCCGGATCGGGGCCGTCGTGGCCGAGGCGCTGGGCTTCCTGCATGAGCAGGGCCTTGTCCATCGGGACGTCAAACCATCGAACATCATCTTCGTCGGTGGTCAGCCCAAGCTGGCAGACATTGGACTGGTGGCGGGTCTGGGCGACGCGCGGTCCTTCGTCGGCACGGATGGCTACATCCCGCCTGAGGGGCCCGGTTCGCCCACGGCGGATTTCTTCGGCCTTGGAAAGGTCCTCTACGAAATGGTGACAGGCCGGAACCGGTTGGACTTTCCCGACCTTCCGCGCGAGGTGCTGGACACTCCCGATGCCGCGGCCTTTGCGGAGTTGAACGAGATCATCCTGCGCGCCTGCGCCCCCGAAGCGGCGGCCCGCCAC
>JBIKWS010000003.1:0-21000 GCA_044356195.1 Cyanophyceae cyanobacterium | reverse complement strand
AGGATGGCCTTCCCCGTCTTCGCGGCTGCGATGATCAACTGGAAGTTCTGAGCATTGCGCGCGCCGATCTGGAGGATGTCCGCATGCTCCGCCACGAGGTCCACATGATCCTCGGAGAGCAACTCGGTGATGATCTTCAGCCCCGTCCGCTTGCGGGCTTTGGAAAGCAGTTTGAGCCCTTTCTCTCCCAGACCCTGGAATTCGTACGGAGACGTGCGCGGCTTGTAAGCCCCGCCCCGCAACACGCGGGCTCCGGCCTTGGCCACGGCCTCCGCCGTCACCATCAACTGGGTTTCGCCTTCGACCGAACACGGCCCGGCCATCACAACGATTTCGGACCCTCCGATTTCCACGTCGCCGACGCGCACGGTACTGGGCTTCGGATGGGCTTCGCGACTCACCAGCTTGTGACGCTTCTGCACAGGGGTCACCGACTCCACTTGCGCCCACGCACGCAATGGATCGAGGGATGGATTCTTCCGCTCGTCTCCGATCGCGCCGATGACGACCCTCTCGACACCCCGCATGACATGCGGTCGGTATCCCAGACGACGGATCTCGGCGATGACGGCCTTTTCCTCGCGGGGAGGAGTTCCCGGTTTCAGAACAATGATCATGGAATCAAACAATGGGTTGAGTTTTGGACAAACCACCCGACTCCAGACCCCGGCAACAAAAAAGCCGCAGGCCCGGGGCCTGCGGCGGCTAGTTCACACACGGAATCACGCATCCATCCGCCAGCAGGCCTGGTTCACGAAGAACCAATAGCTAAATCGGCTGGCAAACAAATGCGCGCTCACGGCCTTCACGTTCAACTTCCCAACCCTGAATCGTCAAACAAAGTTTTCATAAACTCCACAAACCGCAGGAATCATCGGAAAGGAGGCGGGCGGACGCAGGATCGGGGGACTTCAAACCGTCGCTGACCGGCCAGTGCAGCCCCGGGGTTCCCCCAACAAATCGTCCAGAACCCTGAATCCCGTTGCAAAGCGCGTTTGACCCCGGACCCGCACTCCCCATACTCCGCGCCGATTTGTTCGGCGCCATCCGCCCCCCGGGCTTCTGGTGCTTCCTACGTGACGACATGAGTACTCGCGCTGTTCTCGCACTCGCTGATGGAACCGTTTTTCACGGCACCGGCTTCGGTGCCCCGACCACATCCGTGGGCGAGGTGTGCTTCAACACGTCGATGACCGGCTACCAGGAGATCCTCACGGATCCTTCCTACCGAGCCCAGATCGTGACCATGACGTACCCCCATATCGGAAACTATGGGGTCAACCGCATGGACGTGGAATCGTGGCGTCCGCACGCGTCCGGTCTCGTGATCCGCGAACTTTCTCCCGTGGTGTCGAACTGGCGGGCCGATCAGGACCTCGCGTCCTATCTCCGCGAAAATGGAATCCCGGGGATCCAGGGCGTCGATACGCGCGCCTTGGTCCGCAAACTCCGTGTGGACGGAGCGATGCCCGGCACCCTGTCGACGGAAGGCCTCTCCGACGAGGAAGCCGTTGCCCGCGCCCGCGCGTGGGGTGGCATGGCGGGTCGGGATCTCGTGTCCGAGGTGACGCACCCGAAGTCCTTCGCATGGGATCCGAACGACACCCAGAGTCCGGCTTTTGCCTTGGTGCAGGGTAGCGTGCCCCATCCCTTCCCCCGCGATGCCCGGCATCCGCTGCCCGCGGCGGACATCCCCATCGTCGCCTTCGATTACGGCATCAAGTACAACATCCTCCGGCGGCTTCGACAAAGCGGCTTCCGGGTTCAGGTTGTCCCGGCACACACCTCGGCCGCCGACGCGCTGGCCTTGAAGCCCGCAGGAATCTTCCTCTCCAACGGCCCCGGAGACCCGGCAGCCCTTTCCGGCATCGTCCGCGAGGTACACCACTTGGTGGACTCCGGAATTCCGATATTCGGGATTTGCCTCGGTCACCAGATCCTCGGGCAGGCGCTCGGTGGCCGGACCTTCAAACTCAAGTTCGGACACCGCGGCGGCAACCAACCGGTCAAGGACCTCGAGTCCGGTCGCGTTGAGATCACCTCGCAAAACCACGGATTTGCCGTGGATCCTGCATCGCTTCCGTCCGATGTGATGGTGAACCGGATCAACCTCAACGACCAGACGGTCGAGGGACTCCGGCACCGCACCAAACCTGTTTTCTGTGTTCAGTATCACCCCGAGGCCTCTCCAGGGCCTCATGACAGCTCGCCGCTGTTCGGCGAGTTCCGAGATCTGATCCTGCGTCGCGGCTGATTTCCGCGATTGACCCCTATTCATTCCGCCCGCTTTACTGGGCGGCACGCACGCTATGGCTAAGCTGGTCGTCCTCACCGAAGGTTTTACCGGTCGTACTCTCGAACTCACGACCGCGAAGACCACTATCGGTCGCGTCGACGACAACCAATTCGCCCTGCCTGAACCATCCGTCAGCAGTCATCACTGCGAGGTGTGGCTCAAGGGGGATGATCTGGTGGTCAAGGATCTCGGTTCGACCAACGGCACCTTCCTGCACGAAAGCCAACTGGCGGCGGACAAGGAAGCCGTGCTCAAGCCCGGCCAGATCCTGCGTCTGGGCCAGGTCGAGCTCCGGTACGAAACCGGCAAGAAGCAGTCCGAACAGCCCCGTCAGACGGTGCGCATCGGCGAAGGCAGCACGCTGGTGATGACCAAGGAAGCCGGCTTCGGCAAGAAGTCGAACAAGGTCAACAAGATCTTCCTTGGCGTCGGTATCCTCCTCGGCGCACTGATCCTGGTCATGCTGGCGCTCGCCTTCGTCAACCTCGGCGGCTCCGGGACCTGATCCCGTTTGCGGTGCGGGTTTGCGGTGCGGGTTCGAATACCCTGTCCCGCCTACCCGGAAATCCACCTCCCGGGGCATTGATCCCGGTCGTGGGATCCCCTCACCATCGGTGCCTCAGGCACCATGGTTGAACTTCACATGTCCCCTGCGACGGGCACCCGCACCGTCCGCCACTCCGGAGACGTCCTCACGTTCACCCTGAACCCGGTACCCCGGGGATTTCAGGCCCGTCTGCGGACGAACATCGGCCGCGCCTCCCGCATCCGGGAGGAAATCGTCGGGTCCCACTTCCAGAAAGTCCCGCTCGCCGGGGCGTCCTGGAGGGACATTCCCATGGAGATCACCGGCGAGGTTGCACGCCTGCAACTCCCGCTCTGCGAAGTCGGCTACTTCAAGGCCAAGGCGTTCCTCATTGATCCCGAAGGCCGGCAACATTGGCCCGGGGGGCCGGACGTCGGCATTTCTGTCCACCCCTCGTGGACCCGGACCGCCAACCTCATCTATTGCGCCTTCCCGCGCATGTTCGGCGAATGGTCGCGGGATCACGCCGCCATGGCGGAGAAGCACACCTCACCCACCATCCGCGCCCTCGACGCCCAGGGCTGGACCATCATTCCACCCAGCGGAACCCTGCGTTCCCTCATCCGCGAACTGCCACACATCTTCGATCGCCTCGGGTGCCGCATCCTTCACCTGCTGCCGGTCAGCCCCAGTCCGACCACCTTCGCCCGATTCGGGCGCTTTGGTTCCCCTTACGCGCTTCAGGATCTCACCGCAATCGACCCCAGCCTGGTCGAATTCGACCGCAAGACCACGGGTGTCGACCAGTTCATGGAACTGTCACGTGCCGTCCACGCCCAGGGTGGGCGCCTCATGCTGGATCTCGTCATCAACCACACCGGATGGGGCAGTCGCGAGTGGAACGAGCACCCGGAATGGTTCATCCGCCATCCGGACGGTCACTTCCACAGTCCCGGCGCTTGGGATGTCATCTGGGAAGATCTCGTCGAGTTCGACCAGCGTCACGTCCCGCTCTGGGACTATCTGGCGCGGGTTTTCCTCACCTGGTGCCGACGGGGCGTGGACGCCTTCCGATGCGATGCCGGATACCAGGTTCCCGTCCATGTCTGGCAGTTCATCACCGCTCGCGTCCGACAGGAGTTTCCAGACACCGTCTTCCTCCTCGAAGGCCTGGGCGGACCGTGGGAAACGACCCACGAACTGCTGGGCGAAGGCGGGATGCAATGGGCGTACAGCGAGTTGTTCCAGAACTCGGGTCCGCAGGCCCTCGGACCGTATCTCGAATACGCCAACCGATCCTCCCACGAACACGGGACGCTCGTTCACTACAGCGAAACCCACGACAACTCCCGACTTGCTGCACGGTCCAGCGGACCTGCCGGCGAACTGACAGCCGAAGGACGCCGTTGGTCCATCCACCGGAACCGCACCTGCGCCCTCACCGCCATCAATGGCGGCTTCGCCTTCACCAACGGCGTCGAGTGGTGTGCCACCGAACAACTGAACGTCCATTCGTCCCGCGGACTCCACTGGGGAAACCCGCAGCACATCATCGACGAACTCGCCCAACTCAACCGACTCCTCGCAGACCATCCGGCGTTCTTCGACGGTGCAACCATGCAGCGGGTCGATCCACCCGGGTCCTCCATCGTCGCCCTCGTGAGGACCTCCGCCAACGGTTCCTCCACCTGCCTGGTCGTGCTGAACGCCGACTTCGACCATCCCCGTTCGATCATCCTTCCAGCCAGCGTCTGGAACGGTGTGGGTCCAGGCGTTGCCGATCTGGCGGCACCGGATGCGAGCGCCTTTACCCAGGCAATCACGGTGGAGGCCGGAGTCGAAATCACGCTGGCACCCGGCGCCGTTCATTGTCTCGGGAATCCTTCCTCTCCACGTCCTGGCGGCGATGCGTATCGCGCCGCAAGGGCTCGGGCCGATTGGGCACTCGCGGCCCTGAACGCGCGATCCAGCCTTCCCATCGTCCCCGCGGTGCCATGGTCTGAACTGGCCAGATCGGTGGACCGGGATCCTGCGGCGTTCCTCGCCTCGACCTTACCGGAGGCCAACGGCTATCCGGCCGTTGTCCACTGGAGCGCGACCGACACACGCCGACGCACGCCGGTTCCGTCGGGTCACTGGCTCCTCGTCGAACACCCGGAACCCTTCCAGGCACGCCTGGCGGAGAGCCCGGAGGCGTCCTGGACGGTTGCGGAATCCATCCCCACCTCGAAGGGTCACATCGCCGCGTTCGCTCCCCTGACGGATCGGAAGGAATGCACCCTCCACATCGAACCCCGGACCCCGGCTGCGCCTCCGCTGGAGGGTCAGATCCTCTTCCTTGGCCTGGATCGCCAGATCCCGCCCGGCCCCGACAAGCCCACCTTCCATGGTCCTTTGGTCCTCCTGACCAACGGTCGCGGGGGCATGAGCCGGATGGGTGTCGACCTTGGCCGCATCACGTCGAAGTACGACTCCCTCCTGGGTGCCAACCTGCATCCACGGGTTCCCGTCGATCGGCACATCTTCGCGAAGCGCGTCCGGGCGTGGATCAACGCGGACGGATTCATTTCCCCGCTCAACGCGGACAACCTCGTTGATTTCCAGCCCGGCCCGCCGGCCCACTGGCGCTTCGTCGCCAACGCCGGCGATGGCCGTTCCGTCGAGATCCACCTTGTCGGGGATCTTCTGGAAGGCAGGAACACCATCGCCCTGCAGTTCACCCGTCCCAGCACGAACCCGGCCGTGGGCCGTCCGCTTCATCCCTCCGCTCATGTGCGCCTGACGGTCCGGGTGGATCTCGAGGACCGCAGTTTCCACTGGGAAACCAAGCGCAACGGCGGCGCCGACCACCACTTCACGTCGAGCACCCGTGCCCTGGCCAACCGAAGTGGGTTCGAGTTCATCCCGGCTCCGGACCGTCCCCTCCATGTTTGGTGTTCCAGCGGCACCTACCATTCCCAACCCGAGTGGAGCGAACACCTCCCGCACTCCGTGGAAGCCACCCGTGGAATGACCGGTGAGGGTGACGCATGGTCGCCCGGATGGTTCGACATCCCGCTGCAAGCGGGTGATTGCGCCATGCTGGTGCTGTCCGCCGAACCCAAGCCTCCTACCGACGAGGAACTGGCATCGTTCATCGCCGATCGGCAGAAGCGCAACAACCACGCCCTTGATCGCGCCGCCTTCGATACCAACGACACCCTGGGCCGCCAACTGGCCATCGCCGCGCAGGCCTTCGTCGTGCGCCGCGATGACACCCGAACCGTCATCGCGGGCTATCCCTGGTTCCTCGATTGGGGCCGGGACTCCCTGATCGCGGCTCGCGGCCTGATCGCCGCGGGCATGCTTCCGGAAGTTCGCGACCTCCTCGTCACCTTCGCGCGCTTCGAGAAGGACGGAACCCTTCCCAACTCGATCCACGGCGAGGATGCCTCCAATCGCGACACATCGGATGCGCCCCTGTGGTTCGGCATCGTCTGCGAGGAACTCGCCGCCCAGACGCAACCCGGCGACGCCAACCTCTACGCCCAGCGCGTCGATGCCCGCGGCCGATCCATCCTCGATGTCCTCCGGTCGATTGCCTGCGGCTACATCGCCGGGACCGCGAACGGGATCCGGGTCGACCCCGCCTCGTCCCTCGTCTGGAGCCCTTCCCATTTCACCTGGATGGACACCAACCATCCTGCGGGTACTCCGCGGGAAGGCTACCCGGTGGAAATCCAGGCGCTGTGGATCCGCCTGCTCCGTCAATTGGACCGACTGGGTGCCGAGCCCCCCGGCGCAGCGCATCCCTCCTGGGCGGCCCTTGCCGAGAACGCCCAGGCTTCATTGCAGTCCCGGTTCTGGCTGGAAGACCGCGGCTGGCTTGCGGATGTCCTTGTGGCCCGACCCGGAGTCTCGGCTGCGGATGCCGTTCCTTGCGATGCCCTGCGCAGTAACGTCCTGCTGCCGGTCGCCCTTGGACTCATCACGGGTTCACACGCCCAACGGATCGTCGAGGCGGCGCGGCGCCACCTCGTCATTCCCGGAGCCCTGCGGTCGCTTGCCCCGCTTCCGGTTTCGCCCCCGCTGGCAATCCATGCAGCCAATGGCCACCTCCTGAACGATCCCAGGAACCCGTACTGGCCCCAGTACCAAGGCGACGAGGATTCACGGCGGAAGCCCGCATACCACAATGGCACCGCGTGGACGTGGACCTTTCCGACATTCTGCGAGGCCCTCCGGATCGCCTACCCGGAAAGCAACACGGCCCGACTGGCCGCCATGGACTACCTCGCCTCCGTCGCTGAACTGCTCAACACTGGGTGCCTCGGCCAGATACCGGAGGTACTGGATGGCGACTTCCCCCACACCCATCGTGGCTGCGATGCGCAGGCATGGGGTGTCACCGAGGCACTTCGCGTCTGGAAGGCCCTGCAACTGGCCTGACCACCGGGCTCAGTGGGCGTGAATCGGGGACAGGAAATACAACCGTCCCTGGGGCAGTCGCGATGGAAGCCCCATTCCCAGGTCCACGCGCACCGTGTTGCCCTGCATCGAAGACTTTCCGAACATCCGGAACAGGCTCCCGAACGAGACCGGAGGATCAAAGGAAACCAGGTTCGCATCCTCGATGTCGGCCAACTTGCGGGTGCGGTCCACGGCCACATCAAAGTTCCCGATCTCGTCCACCAACCCATGGTCGAGAGCAGACTTGCCCGACAGGATCCGGCCATCCGCCATCGATTCCCATCCGTCCACCAACGCCTTTCCTTCGCCCTTGTTGCGATCGGCCGCACGTTTGCGTCCTGCCCGGATCACCTCCTTGAAGCGCCCGAAACTCTCATCGATCATCGACTGCATGATCTGGCGTTCCTCGGGCAACTCCTCCTCCGGAGCCTTCTCGCCGCTCATCATGTCCTTGAGCTTCCCGCTTTTTGTGATCGATGGCTTCACCCCAACCTTGTCCATCAGCCCGCGGTAATTGTAGCCGTGAAAGATCACGCCGATCGAACCGGTCATCGTCAACTCATTGGCCACGATCCATTGGCACGGCGCGCTCACGTAGTAGCCGCCAGACGCCGCCAGCGATCCCATGGAAACCACGACCGGCTTGCCCGGATGGTCTTCCATGAACTTCCAGATCAGCAGGTAAATCTCATCGCTCGCCAGGACCTCTCCACCCGGAGAATCCACCCTCAGCAGCACCGCCTTGACCGCGTCGTCCTCGGCCGCCCGTTCCAACTGCCCCTTCACCAATGTCACCAGCGTCCGGCCCTCCGGATCAATCGGAGATCCCGTGATGACGCCTTCGATGGGGATCACCGCGATCTTGTTGTCCGACTTGTTCTCCTCGATCACGACCTCATGCAGGTCGGAGGAAGTATTCCCAATGCCACCGGTCGAACTGCCGCCCAGCGAGCTCGCCGCAACCACAATCAATCCCACAAAGCCCAACGCCAGGACACCGACCACGCCAAGCGCCCACAACCACGCGTTCCCGCCCTTCGTTCGTGACGGTGTGGGGGGTGATGGCGGGCTTTGGGTGGGAGTCACAGAAGAGGGAAGGCGTGGTGGCTGCATCGGCGGTACATCCATGGGCTGACCCTAAACGCACCGGCATCTTTCGGCAATCGACGCGAACGCCGGAAAGAGTGCATGTTGCTACGTCCTCTCACCTCAAACGGGGCGGCAACGTCCTCGTTGCCCTGTCTCACCCTTTCCCAAGGCGACGTGGACGTCGCCACCCCCGTTCCCGAGGGATGACGGGATCCTCAGGGCTGCAGCAACGCCTGCTGCCAGGGCAACTGATCCTCCCACGCCCCCGGATCGTTCCGCGCCAGCGCATAGAGCGTCGCCTTCGACGCCACCAGGGTCGGATCAATCTCCAACTCGCCCGCGCGCTTGTCGCGGATCAACCGCAACTCCTCGACCCGATCCAGTTCCCGCTTGGTCATCCGGCGCGTCCGGATGCGGATATGGACAGGTCGATCGGCCACCGGCACCTCAAGTCCACGTTCCACCGCTTCGATCACCCCATGCCGACGACGGGGCGTGAGATACGGCGGAAGCTTCAGCGAGCGGGCGCTCTTGCGCAGCGACGCGTCGGCGGCGATCTCGCTCAGGACCTCATGCCGCAGGATGAAGAAGGGGGGCTTGTTGGAACGGACGGCGTCCTTCTCACGCCAGTGCCAGAGCTCCCGAAGGATCGCCAACCCGAGTGGATCGAGTTTGTCGTGCCCCTTGGTCCGCCACACGGAATCGAGGTCCACCTGCTCCGCCCGCGCACAGTCGTTGATCAGCCGGGCACAGGTCTGCCGATGCCAATCCATCCGACCCTTCTCGACCAGGCGAGCCCGCAAGGCCTCGCTCAACTCGAACAAATACCGAACATCATTCAACGCGTACTCGACCATCCGTTCCGTCAATGGCCGACGGCCCCAATTCGCCTTCTGCGCCCCCTTTTCGAGCGTGATCTGCAGGTAATGGGTCAGGCAGTCGTTCAATCCGAACTTCGCGTCGCCCAGCAAGCGGGCGGCCCACATGGTGTCGAAAATCGTGGTGGGCCGAAAGTGGTGCCCCTGGAACAGCAGGCGAAGATCGTAATCCGCGGCGTGGAAGATCATCTCGCGCTCATCCAACGCCTCCCACAGCGGCTCCAGATGGAGGTCCGCCAGAGGGTCAATCAGCACCGCCTCACCGGGAATGGCCACCTGCAACAGACACAATTTCTCAGGATAGGCATGCAACGAGTCCGCCTCGGTGTCCAAGCCGACCCACGGCGCCTGAACAAGGCGTTCCGAGAACTCCCTCAACTCTTCCGTACTGCTGATCACCGGGTGCGGAGCCTGCGGATTCCTTGCGGCTTTGGGAATTCCGAATTCACCAAATCCCCCTCATTCCCAGCGGATTTCCTGACGGGCACCGCCAATCCATACCCGAAAGCAAGTGGGCGCCAACGGCCTTACCCCTAATGCCATTGGCGCCCTCGCGTGCCTCGCGATCCGTGACGGGTTCAACGTCATCACCACCCAACGAACCATTCATCGCGACGGCCTGAAATCTTTCAGCCTTTCGGATTTCCTGCCATCCGACTTTGGACGCAGATCCACGCCGCAGTGGCACCTGCCACCCGAAAGGAATCACCCGGAGAGGCCCAAAGAAGAACAACGCAAAAGCCTCTGCATCAATTTATTCCAAACCAGATACCGCACGGAAAAGCGCATAGCCTGTGACGGAACAAAGGCCAGTCGCTCCTCCGGGCCCGGACCTGCCGGGCAAATTGCCGCCCGCTCCCACAATCCGCTACCCACGACCGGCCGACCCTGGACCTCCACTGCATTCCCCGTTCACCAACCCCACAAAACCATCATCGCAGGCCGCATGCAGAACCAGGTTCCGGACGTCCGCAGGTGTGGTCAGCGTGAAACGCGTCCGGACAAAATGGGAGAGGTGGCTGTCCTGCATCCCCGTGATCAGGGATCCGGACAAATCCTCGCCGACGAAGAGCAGCAATACCCCCGACGCCCCCGACGCATCGGAGAACCCCGGAACACGCCACGCGGCCGTGTTCGGGGTCGAGACTTCGCCGATTTCCGGCAGGTTCCTTCAGCGATGGACTCGGGAGAAGCGGGCTCGCGCGACGTCTACTTCTTCTCTTCCTTCTTCTTCTCTTCCTTCTTCTCCGCTGGAGGAACAATCGCCAATTCGGCACCCGTGTTGATGTCGCAGCCCGGCAGCGCCTCCTGCAGGCGTTTCACGCCTTCCGGGGTCACCTTCGTCTGCCACAGGTACAGGCTCCGCAGATGGGTCAACCCCTTCAGCGAATCCAAGCCGGCATCCGTCACTGGCGTACCGTACAGATTCAGCGAAACCAGGTTCTTGAGCGCGCCCACCTTGGCCAGGCCGGCATCCGTCACCCCCGTCAACTCCAACCCGAGGACCTGCAGGTGCGAAAGCCCCGAAAGGGAGGCCAGTCCGGCGTCCGTGATCTTGGTCGTGCCCAATCGCAGCTCGATGAGGCTGTTCAGATCCTTCAAGGGAGCCAACGACGCATCGGTCACCTCGGCACCCTTCAACCGGAAGTTGGCCTCGCGCCACGGCGAGTTCTGCGCCACCGGCCGCGCCTCAACCCCGACCTTGGCCAACGCCGCCAACGCTCCTGCCTCACCCGCGCCACCCTTGAAATCCTTCGGCAACTCGGGAAGCGGCGGACGCGGCTTGGCCGGCATTGCCGGGACCGCCGGCGGAAGTCCGACGGCCGCTCCCGACTTGGCGGCCACCTTCACAACGAAACCCTCGGGCCATTCCGCACCGCCCGCCACCCAGTCCTTCAGGATCTGGATCGTCTTTTCCGGCAGCGGGCCACCCTCCGGAGGCATGATCTCGTCCGAGTCCTTGGGCAGGAGCACCCGATGGATGATCTCTGACTTGGCCGCATCGCCGACGATGATCGACGGAGTACCGCTCTTGCCCCCCTTGAAGGCATCCGCCTTCAAGTCCAGGCGCAGCTTGCCCTTCTGCTTCTCCTCGCCATGACATTTGATGCAATGTTCGGCGAGAATCGGTGCAACCTGCTTCTCGAAATCCACCTTATCCGCTGCCCGGCTGACCCCGGACGCGATCGAAAGGCCCACGACGATGATGGCGATGTTCTTCATGTGAGAGATGACGTCCCCTCCAGACGCCGACATCGAGCCCGGAATTCGGAAGGGAAATTTTTGTCATCCTAAACCTCCTTCCCGACAGGATTCAAACGATGCCTTCGCGAATGTGGCCCCATCCGTTCCGGGGGTTCCCTTCCGCGAAACTCCACCCTATGATGGCCCCATGAAGCGCCTGTTCATCGTCCTCGTCGTGCTCGCCGCCACCCTCGTTTCCACGGGTTGCAAGTCGGATCCGGGAAGCCGCGAATACATTCCCGGCAAGGGATGGCGTCCCGTCTAGGTCCTGCCTCCCAGGCTCCCATCCACGCGCCTGCCCCACAATCCACGTGTTGCTCTACTGGGCCACCGCTGGCCTCGCTGCCATCGCTGCCATGATTCAGGCATGGCAGTGGGTCGCAGCCCAGTGCTTCCCCCTCCATCGTCGAGCTCCCGTCAGCCCATGGTGCCCGCCGGTCACCCTGCTGAAGCCGGTGCGGGATGCCGACCCACATCTTGCCTCCTGCCTGGAAAGCTGGCTCACCCAGGATTACCCCGGCCCGGTCGAATGCCTCTTCGCCGTCCATTCCCCCGATGACCCGGCCTGCGCGGTCATCCGTCAGGTCCTCGCGAAGCATCCCGGACGGGATGCGCGCCTCGTGCTCTGTCCGGAGCAGTCAGGCCCCAACGCCAAGGTCGCCAAACTCGCCCACATCGAGTCCCTCGCGCAGCACCCGATCCTCGTGATCAGCGATGCCGACGTGCTCGCACCTTCGGATCTCCTCCGACAGGTCGTTCCCCCGCTCCAGGATTCCGGGGTCGGGCTCGTGAATTGCTTCTATCGACTCGCCAACCCAACCACCCCCGCCCTGCGCTGCGAAGGAGTCGGGATCAACGCAGACTTCTGGAGTCAGGTCCTTCAGTCCCGGTCCCTCCAGAAGCAGACCTTCGCCCTCGGCGCCGTCATGGCGGTCCGCAAATCCGACATCGCCGCGATCGGCGGGTTTCGTGGTCTGGTCCACCATCTCGCGGACGACTACCAACTCGGCCAGCGCATCCATGCCCTCGGCCGCAGGATCGTTCTCTGCACCGTGCCGGTGGACTGCTGGGCTCCCCCGGCGCATTGGGCAACTGCCTGGTCCCACCAACTCCGGTGGAACCGGACCATCCGCGTCTGCCAGCCCCTTCCTTACTTCTTCTCGATCCTCGGCAACGCCACGCTGTGGTCCCTGATCCATCTGTGCGGCGCCATGGAAGCACGCCAGACGCTCTGGCCCGCCGTCGCAGGCATGCTCTGGCGGTCCTCCATCGGACAGCTTCTCTACGCCCGCATGAGCGCTGCCCCCCAGCGCTGGATTGCCCCCTGGTGGATCTGGATCAAGGACCTTCAAGCAGGCCTGCTCTGGATCGCGGCGTTCCTCGGCAACCGCATCGTTTGGCGCGGAGACCGATTCAGCGTGGGCACCGACGGTCGGTTGACCCGTGTTTCCGGTCCGGCCAAGACCTGAGAAGGCTCACTCCTTCGGCCACGGAAACCGCACCGACTTCGCTTCACCCGCCGTGTGGTCGAAGTTGCGAAGACGAACCAGCATCTCGATCTCGGCCGGCTTCCCTTCGGCCACGTGGACACGGAACTCGACCTGGCGCGGATCGGAGGCGCTCGGCTCGAAATTGTATCCCCACATGAACCACGGCTTTCCCTGCGCCCCGGTCGAGCGAGCCTGCAACGCAATCATCATGGGCTCGAACACCGCACCCGCCGTCTGCGACGAGCGGATCCGGACGCGCCAGGCGCCTCCACTGTCCGTTTCCCGATACGCCACGAAGGCATAGTCACAGTTCAGGACGGCGTCATAGGCGTCCAGGTAGGCCAGCGTTTCATACCGGACCGTTTCCGTGGATGCGGGCGCTTCAATCAGGGGCTTCGTCGTGATGGTGCTCATGTGGTTCAACGTTGCGTTGTCGTAACGCCCACACGTTCGCAGACCGTCGCGCACTCCGGAATCGGCCGTTGGTCGGAGGGACTTTGGTCCGAGGAAGAGTTCCCAGTCCCAAGTCTCCAGTCTCCAGAACTGGGAACTGGTATCTGGGAACTGGCAACTCTCCCCGCAACAGCCTCCTCACGTCGTCTCCTACCCTTCCGATGGTAGCTGTAGGCCGCGTGCCCCCACGCGGCGGAGGAAGACCAAGGCCACACACCCCCGTCCCTCACGCCTCCACCAACGGGATCCGCGCGCGGGTACCGGCAACACCAGCCTCCGCCGCCTCCGGCCGCAGCATCCGCACGGCCGCGGAATCCGCGAAGCGCAGGCCCTGTCGATTCAACCGGAAGCCCGCCTCGCCACGTTCCGCCCATCCGCACGCTTCCAGAAACCGCAGGTCTTCTGCCCATTCATTCCTCAGATCGAATCCGGTCCGAGCCTCGAACTCCGTATAACGCCATCCTGCGTTCATGCGCAGACCGAACGCCGCCAACTCCCCCGCACGCGCCAGCGGACCAAGCGCCTCCGCAAATTCCTTGGACCGACGTCCGCGCTCCGACTGCTCGCAGTACATCGTCGTGTTGGCCCAGTTCCGCGACCGCATTCCATCCACGTACTCACTGGCACTGGGCCCACAGCCAAAGAAGTCGTGTCCCATCCAGTACGCGACGTTGTGCCGACAGGCGAACGCCGGCACATCGGACATCCCGGGCCCCGTGAACGCACCGGATTCGCCCCTTTCCCCTGCCCTGCGATCCCTGGCGAAGTTCGCCACCTCATATTGGCGGAACCCGACCGCGGCCGAACGATCCACCAGGGCGTCGTACTGGGCGCAGGCCAACTCCTCGTCGACGTCGATTTCGCCGGCCTTCAACTGTTCGAACAGCGGCGTGTCTTCTTCGTAGATCACCTCGTAACAGCTCAGGTGCTCGGTCCCCAGAGCGAGAGCCTCCGCCAACGTCCGCTCCCACAGTTCGAGGGTCTGCCCGGGGATGGCAAACATCAGGTCCACATTGACGCTGTCGAATCCCGCCTTCCGCAGGATGTCGTAGCTGCGGAAGACCATCTCCCGCGAATGAACCCGCCCCAACCGCTCCAGCATTCCCGGATCCAGCGATTGCACCCCCATCGAGATCCGGTTCACGCCGGCCGACCGGAGCAACCGCGCCTTGTCCTCGGAAACGGTCGCGGGGTTGCACTCCACCGAGAACTCCGCCGCGCCCAGCAACCCCAGACGGCCCATCGCCTCGAGCACGGTTTCCCATTGCTTCAGCGTCAACAACGAGGGGGTTCCGCCGCCGAAGAAGACGGTCTTCGGACGACACCGCGGCGCGATCATCTCCAGTTCGCCCACCAGGGCGGCCACGTATCGATTGACCTGATCGCCGGAAGGCGGTGCCGAATAAAACGCGCAGTACTCGCACTTGTGCGCACAGAACGGCACATGGACGTACAGATGTTCCACCACCGAGGCCGATGGAACGAAGGAGGCAACGGAGCGGCTCATGGGGCAAACCTCAATCCAATCCCAGATGTGTCCAGAGATCCGCCGGCGAAAGCCGGAGATTGATGTAGAACGGTCCGAATTCGCCGTACCGCGCACTCACCTCGTCGAAGCGCATCTCGTAGACGATGCTCTTCACATCATCCAGGCGCTCGGCCATCAGGGTGACGCCCCATTCCCAGTCATCGAGGCCGGCTGATCCGGTGATCAACTGCGAGATCTTGCCCGCGTACTTCCGCCCTGTCCGGGCGTGGCCGCCCATCAGCTTCTTGCGCGTCTCGAAATCCAGGCTGTACCAGTTGTCGGCACCGTCCCGCTTCTTGTTCATCGGGTAGAAGCAGAGGATCGGCCAGTCGAGCAACTCAGGGTTCAACCGGTAATGCTGGTACTCGGCATTCTTCTGCCGTGCCGCCGTCAGTGCGGTCTCGAACTCGGGAGTTCCGGGCTCCAGCTTCCGTTCCCCGTGTTGCAGCATCCGGCGCAGGTCCTCTTCCGTCGTCACGTACTCCGGCAGTTCAGTCACGCTCAGGTAGCTGTACACCGGCACCAACGTCCCCGGCGGAAACGCCCGCTCCACCTCGCGATGCAGCGAACTCAAGTGCTGCAACTGCGCCGCGAACAACACGACCGCGATGTCCGCCTTGCCGCCCACGTTCGCGAACACCATCACCCGCGGGTGGGCGGGTCCCGGATTCGCCGCACACACCGCCGACAACCGCTTCAAGGCCTCTGCCGATTGCGTGGGCGTCAGTTGCGCCCATCGGAAACGATCAATGCGGAAGAACAGGTGCATCACGTGGATGCCCTGCGAGAGGGGAACGATGGGAAGGGACATGAGTCAGGAAATGTTTGAAGCGGTCATGGATGTCAGTCCACCGCCAGGACGTGTTCGAGCAACTGTGGCAATTGATCCAGGATGCCTGTCTCCGCCGCCACCAACCGCGCCCCGGCCTTCACGGCCGCATCCACGAGCTTCTGGTTCTTCGGATCTCCGTAACCCAATACCGGCACGTGACTCGTCTCCGGCGTCCGTGCCAACTCCTCGATCACCGGACACAGATCTCCGGTGCGCAGCGCCAGTTCCGCGATGATCAACAGGGGCCGCTGATCACGCGCCTGAGCCACGAGGTCGGTTGCCACCTTGACCTCGGTCACCCGCCACCCCAGATCCGCCAACCGATGCCCAAGGCGGTTCCCAGGCACCAGCTTCTCGAAAAACACAATCGCCAACGGTTTGGTCACGACGACGCCGACGGTGGACGACCCCCACCCCGAAGGCAAAAGAAGAAGTGCCCGAAGACACGCCCACCTCAAGCGGCCTTCGCCGGAGCTGCCACCACCCCGCGCCGAGGAAGGCTGACGAAGAACCGGCTGCCCTTCCCAGGCGCGCTTTCCACCCGGATCTTCCCGCCGTTCTTTTCGACGAAGTCCCGGCACAATTTCAGACCCAGACCGGTTCCCCGCTCCTGCTGCGTTCCAGGCCGGCTGATGATGTCGAAGCCAAACAGCCTCCCCACCAGACCAGGGTCCATGCCCACGCCCGTGTCCGCCACGCACAGTGTCGTCCAATCCGAATCCATGAGGCAGCTCAACCCAAGCCTGTCTCCAGGACGGCAGAACTTCACCGCGTTCCCGACCAGATTCCGGATCACCAGCGACATCATGTTCCGGTCGGCGAACACTTCGGTATCGGCCGCCACCGAATCCGAGAGTTTCACTTCCTTCTCGGCGCACTTCTTTTCGAACAGCACCAGATTCTGGGTGATCAGGTCCTTGAGGTTGAAACGCTCCGGCTGGATGACCTCACCTTCCAGCTGGCTCTTCGACCAGTGCAGCAGGTTCTCGAGCAAACCCGACGCGTCGGTCACCCCACGAGAGATGATCGGAATCAGATCCCGGAACTCCTGCTCCGTCAGCAGCCCCGAATCCGCGATCTGCAGCACCCCAGTCAGGGACGCGAGCGGAGTCCGCAGATCGTGGGCGATGATCGACATCATCCGGGTCTTCACCTGGTTGAGGTCGCGCAACTGTGCCGCCTGCGACTCCAGGAGCTGGGACGCGTGCTTGCGGTCGGTGATGTCCCAGAAGATGAGCAAAGTCCCGCACCGGTGACCCCATTCGTCATGCAAGGGCGTGACGCGGACATCCACGCTGCGCCTCTGATCGCCGGACCCCAGTTCCATTTCGAGACGTCCACCTTCCGTTGCCGCCGCCGCCCCCTCCAGGAAGCCCTGGCCGGGGAACAAGGCACCGACGGTCCCCCCCACGGCCCTGTCAGCCTGACCGCCCAGCAATCCACGCATCGTCGTGTTCAGGTCGATCACCCGGCCGTCACAATCAAGCACCAGCATTCCCTCCCGGAGTCCTTCGATCACCCGTTCCCTCGCCAGCGGGACCACATAAAGCAACCGGAACCGCACCAGCGCAAACCCCAGCACGAATGAAGTGCCAAGGAACGCGAACGGCGTCGGATCAATGTGCCCGTAGGGCCGAAACCCAAGCAGGTATACGAAATTGCTGACCCATGGAATCAGCGCCCCGCCCAGGATCGCCATGGTCTGGCGACGGTACATGCGGTCGGCCCGATGAAATCGCGCGATCAAGAGGAACAAGCCGAACCCATTCATCGCGTAAAAGAAGACCGTATGGACGTGGTACCACGGACCACGCTCAAACGACAGGAGAGGGAAGGGTCCAGTGGTGTCCAACCCCACGGTCCGGTAATGCAGCCCATGCCATGGATTCGTCCAGACGGCCAGTAGCGTCAGTGACGGAAAGCCAAAGATCAGGATGCCGTTGCGCGCCGTGAGCCATGCCTCGCGGCCGACGTACTTCAGGACAAACACGAACCAAACCGCCGGCACGAACGCGATGGCCACGTATTCCAGACGGATCCAGAACAACATCGCCGCGAGATCCCCGCTCGCGAGTTCCATCGCATACGTGATGGCCCACAGAGCGTTCAACGACATCCCGCCCGAGAACCAGCGCACCGCCGACTCCGACCGCACCGCGAGGTACGCGGCAAACAACAGCACCAACACTCCCGAAACCAGGAGCGTCACCGCATAACCATTGAAGACGAGATCCATTCCCAATTGCCCCATCAACGGGGGAACCACTTGCGCCAGGAACCTTTCCACACGTGTCCCGGCAACCAAACACCCAAAGACCACAGTCTAAGTGCAAGTCTCCACATGGCAACCCAGTTCACCACTTCCCACGTGCCCCAACCAAACCGCAGGCTTACCCGGGGAGAATACTTATAGGTGGTTACTCGTAACTGCCTTTTGACGAAACCCGGTCGTTCCCGGCCACGTCCTTCTTCGCCACCAATGAACTGAGGATCCATCCGTTGAGTCCGTGCCACGGAGCTGTAGGCCGGGTGCCCTCACCCGGCGCATGCTTTGAAGACCGTACTTCCGTCTCGGCAGCGAGATGCTCTGCGCCGGCACCGTGCCGAAGTCTCGAAAACTTCTCCTCAGCTGTACCCGGGGAGGTGCCCGATGCTGAAGACTGCCAATGAAACCTGTCATAAGTCTGGTTTGGACAGGATGGCAGGATGGACAGGATGGCTTTGGGGAGGTCGTGTTCATCCCGTCATCCCGTCATCCCGTCATCCCGTCATCCTGTCTCATTTGAAGCGTGAGGTTCCTGTCCTGGATCCGGGTTCTTCGTGGGCCAGAGACGACGGGTCCGAGACTCATGACTCCTCCGCAACAGCTTCCGACCGACAATCACAACCCAGAACAGCCAGACGGGATAGAGTCCTGTCTCCGGACTCTCGTAGCGATGATGGAAAAACTGCCAACTCATCTGCGCGCCCACGTAACCGAGGGGAAGGAGCAAGGCCGCGACCAGAACAAAGAGGAGGAACCGCTTGGTCATGAGCGGACCTCGCTCAGCCTCCAGAACTCAACGAAGCCGGCAGAATCCAACTTTCCAGAATCAACCAAGCCAATGACCCTTGCCCCAACAGCGCGCCACAAATCGTTGGCGTCGACCTGAGCACCATCCAGCTTCTCGACAGCCCGCGCTATCACTTTGGCGACTTTCTGCCAATGGTCGCTTGCCGCGGCGACGATAGCGTTATCAATCTCGGCTTCGTTCATAATTCAGCCCAGTGCTCCGGCTCACGGACGCCGGGCCCATGGTGTCTGCTTGTCCACTGAGGCGTGATGCCGGCGTTCAGTTCAACCGGCTTGTTGGGTTGCGTCAATCCGATGACTCGAAAAACCCGGTCTCCCATATCACATCACATCGTGGACAAACATATTCGATCGACTCGCCAGGACGGCGAGACGGATTCTCCAATCGACCTCCACAATCAGGGCAACAGTATCGCCGAAATAATCGCTCCTGACGGATGAGCCCGACCAAGCCGACACCCAAGCAGACCGCTAACGCTGCAAGAAACCAGTCTATGCGGTCATGCTGATGCGCGTGAATTCCAAACAAAAAAGCGGCAGCGAATGGCACTCCGAAAAGAAGGAAGTTCCGGAAGTACCGCTTACCAATCATCGCATCTCGTTTGCGACTGGTCATGCGTGTGCTGCCCGTTGAAAGTCAGTGTCGGGAGCCAGCCACCGGCGACCTCCGCATCGCCACTCGGCGTGCCGGCTGGCGCCCGTTCGACGCACCGGATGGTTCGACGCTCGTCAGGAGTACCCGAAGAGGTTCCCGAGGTTCAAGACTGCCAATGAGACCTGTCATAAGCCAGTTTTCGACAGGATGGCAGGATGGACGGGATGCTTTTGGGTGTGGTCATGGTCCCTCGTCATCCTGTCATCCTGTCATCCTGTCTGAAATCAGTCCTGCTGTTCCTGTCCTGGATCCCGGTCTCCGGATGACCGAACCTGATGCTCAGGGTCAACGGGAAACAAACTCCCGAATGGAGGCTGGTTCGGTGTTCCTTGGTGGCATCCACGTCTTGCGAGCCGACAAAAAGGCTAAAACGAGGGAAGCAGCAAAAAACGAAATCCATAACGCCCACAAACCATCCGTGCTCCAACCCTTCTTCAGCGCGTCTGGCTCGCTCATGGAACGGCTGGCAACAATAGGCTCAACGACCGCGACGTGGCCGTGAACCCAATCACCTGGGTGCAAATAGCCAAAGCCAACTGCGTCGGTGCAGTTGTAGAGTGTGTCCGTCACAAACCCCTCCCAGATCATCGAGAACACCCCAGTCGTCGCGATCAGGACGATGGCAAACTTCGCAATGGTCTTGAGAGTGCGAATCATAGATCGGGGAGTAGTGCGAACAATCAGCTCACCGATGGCGGCCCGTCACCTGTGTATGGGTCGCCTTGCGGCTTCGTCGGGCAGCGATTCCGTGAAGCAGCTTGCTCGCGCCGCCGCAGGGTATCCAGATCAAGATAGTCCTCAGCTACACAACATGAGGGCGTTCTCCACCTCCGTGCTGTCTTTCTTGTCAATTGCTGCTCGGAGCTGGTGGCTGAGGTTCATTCTGCAGCAGAACGTTGAAGGTCAGCGACGGCAACCAGCCATCCGGGACCGCCGCACCGCCACTCGGCGTGCCGGCTGGCACCTGTTCGCTGGACCGTCATGGTCATGGTTCATGTCCCTCTTGCGCTCGCTCGTCAAGAAGAGCGATGGAGTTGTGAAACTCGTGCTTGATGGCCTGCTTTAAGAGGGGGAAATCGGTACCGGTCTTCACGAAGACACCAAAGAAGTAGGGATCGATCGCGAAGTGTGGTGTCATGTCGGGTAGTGGCGCCTCAACAATATGACCGGTCCGTACATTCTCGAAGCGGCAATGCTCGCCGTGCTCATCCGCAACCCACTCCTCTGGAAGCGTTTCACGCGAATACAGCTCCACCAACCTCCTGCATTCGTCGAAGTACGCCTCAACGGCTGCATCTAGTTCAACTTTCATAGCGGGCGACATGTTTGGTGCCAAAAGGAGTCAGCGACGGGAGTCAGCCACCAAGCGTGCCGGCTGGCGACCGTTCGCTGGGACTTCTAGTTAAGCGAAAGCAACCTCAACATGTGGATTGTGATCCAATATCTCATGGATCAGGTCACGGTCTTTCTGGTCCAGAGCGATGCAG